>JAPDQV010000006.1:7153-127544 GCA_034505495.1 candidate division KSB1 bacterium
GTTCAGCGAAAGCAGGTTGAATAAATTATCTTGACGCCTGACAGATGAATTCGCTTCAACAGGATAATCCATTTTATCTTTTTCTGCCTGATAATAGTAATTGTAATATGCGGAAACGCAAGCTAATCCAATTCGATCGTTCTCAAATTTATGCGGCGCATTTTTAAAGTCATCGAGAACCCTCCGGGCATGTTCTCGACTGATTTTGATTTCAACTAAACGGTCGATATTTTCTTCCTGCGGATTGACCACCCACACGCTACCCCCATCCTTACGCTCGCCGTTACGGTTGCATCGCCCTGCTGATTGCGCAATGGAATCCAGACCCGCCATGGTGCGGATGACTGCGCCAAAATCGATATCCACGCCCGCCTCGATGAGTTGCGTGCTGACGCAAATCACAGGTTCTTCATTATCCAATTTCATCTTGATTTCAGTTAATTTATCCATACGATGTGCGGGACACATGTTCGTACTCAAATGAAAGACTGCTGCATCCAATTGACGTCCCTTAATTTCCTGATATAACGCCAATGCGGAAGGCCTGGTATTGACCACAATCAGCACGCTGCCTTTTTCATGCAAGGCTTTTGCCGCAAGGTCGACAATTTCTGCATTTGTCAGACCTCCCGGCTTGCGCGCATCATGGACCTGGACTCGCTTCAACCGCTGGAACAGTTCAGCCTCGTTTTTGATGATGTGGTTTTCTTTTGGAATGTTCAACTCGCGATACGGGTTGCCTGTGTTGTCGAAAGGCGGCTGGGTGGCGGTGCAAAGCACCACACTTGCGCCGCAGTCATGGGTCAGGAAGCGCAAGGCGGTAGTGAACATATGCGTAATTCGGATGGGAATGGTCTGCACTTCATCGAAGATGATGACCGAGTTCGCCAATTGGTGCATTCGGCGGGCGTCGCGCGTGCCGAAGCCAAACAATGAATCTAAAAACTGAACCTGGGTGGTGAATACAATCGGCGCATCCCAATTTTCCGCCAGCAGGTTGTAACGCTTGGCGGTATCGTCTGGAGGAATAAAATTGGAGTGATGTTCGAGAACGACTTGGCCGCGTTCGTCTGCTGTTTCCAGAATATCCCGCACTTTATCGGCGTTCTGGTCAATGATGGTGATATAGGGAACGATGTAGAAGACCCGTTCCATGCCGTGCTTCTTTGCGTGATGCAGGGCAAAGCGCAAACTCGCCTCCGTCTTTCCGCCACCCGTCGGGACGGTCAATCGGAATATGCCTTTGGCCTTTTTCGCTGCTTCAAGGCAGGCTTGCGCCACTTGTCCTCGAATTTCATTGATCTCTTTGGTACGTCCAAACGGTAGTTTGGATGTATTTCGAGCATATTCTGCATAGTTTGTTTCCAGTCTTTCAATAAGCACATTCCAGGGGACGTACTTGCCGTAATTCCGCGCCTCTTGGTTTTCAGGATGCTCGAAATCGACAGTATTTAAGCGGTCGGCCTCCAGCAGGCAACTAAGCAGGAAACGCGCCAGCAAGCCATGTTTGAACGGCAGGGTTTGGTCTGAATCATTCGGTTCCTGCATTTGTTTAAGTTTTGCCACGAACCTTTTCTCAATAGGCTGTTTAATAATTGCATCCAATTGCTGTTCAATATCGACAAGTTTTTCCCGTGCTTCAATGAGATGCGTTAGATTTTTGTTTTTGTTAATCCGACGTTCGAATTCATTATAGCCGTCAGGTTTCAAGCAGTCTATCAACCCAGAATGATGCGAAGCAATCACCAGGGCCAAAAACTGCGCCAAAATTTTGCCCTCATGACCTCTGTTTTTAAATTTCTCATAAATTAATTGCGCCCCTGCAGTAGAATGGTCTATTTCACCCCGCCTTGCAGGGGAATGGCCGTCTTCATCAGGATCAAGTTTTCCTGCTTGTGTCCGCAAGTATTGTTGAAAATCTTTGGCGGCTTTGCCAAAGTCGTGAACCAATCCCAAAAGCCGCCCGATCTCTCTTAATCCAATTTTATCTGCAAGTTGTTCAGCAAAAAGAGCGGTTTCAGCGAGATGTCGTTGAAGCGATTGTTCACGCCCGTCTTCTTTGATATGCGCAATTAATAAATACTTTCCCATAAGCTTATTGATCTCATATTTCTACAAAAATTTTGCGAGTAACCAGCAAAGTTTTTTCCTTCTTGCCACCGACTGCGGTATCTGCAACTTGCCATCAGCATTTTGAGAAAACTTTGGACAGGGCACGCATAAAAATCCCCCAAAAATCAGGATTTTCATAGAATTTCAGTTCAATATGAAAAATGTTATCTTTTCAAGCAAGATCATTTTTACATATCGAGCCTTAATATCGCCCTGTGTTGCCGGATTTTTGCTTTGAAATATCGAAAGGTATTTGTAGAATTTTTCTTATGAAAAATAGCAGTCTTACAGAAGGCTCCATCCTCAAATCCCTTTGGGCGTTGTCGGTGCCCATCGTGTTTGCCAACCTGCTGCAGACGGCCTATCAATTGACCGACACGTTTTGGGTCGGACGGCTGGGCGGGGCGGCTGTGGCCGCGGTTTCGGTCAGCTTTCCCATCATTTTCCTCCTGGTGTCGCTCGGCGGCGGATTGACCATTGCCGGCACCATTCTGGTCGCCCAATTCAAAGGCCGAAATCATCAGACGGCCATGGACCACATCACGTCGCAGACCTTCCTTTTGGTTTTCGTCGTTTCCCTCCTCTTATCCGTGCTCGGCATTCTTCTTTCACCCCTGCTGCTGCGGCTGATGGGCACGGAAACGGTCATTTTTGAGCAGGCGCTCGTCTATTTGAAAATCTCTTTTGCGGGCCTGCTTTTTTCATTCGTCTTTATGGCCTTTCAATCGCTTCTTCGCGGCATCGGCGACGTCAAAACGCCCGCGATCATCGTCCTTGGGACGGTCTTGCTCAATGTCCTTATCGACCCCTTGTTCATTTTCGGCTGGGGACCGGTACCCCCGATGGGTGTAAAAGGCGCAGCGATCGCCACGCTCATTACTCAGGCGGCAGCTGCCGTGATAGGCCTGCACATACTCATCGGTGGAAGCTACGGCATTCGGCTTGCTCTTCGCGATCTGGTGCCCGATCTGCCCTTGATCGGCAAAGTTTTCGAACTCGGCTTTCCGGCATCGATAGAGCACTCGGCGCGCGCGCTGGGCACCATGGCCATTACCTTTTTAGTTGCCGGTTTCGGCACGCAGGCGCTGGCCGCCTACGGAATCGGCAGTCGGGTGCTTAGCTTCGTTATTATTCCTTCCATCGGTCTGTCGATGGCCACTTCGACGCTGGTCGGACAAAACTTTGGTGCGGGACAAATTCAGCGTGCGGAACGCATCGCTGTGCTCAGCGCGTGGGCGGGATTCGTGCCGTTAACCGTTATCGGGGTTCTATTCTTTGCCTTTGCCGAAGGCATCGCTGCCGTATTCATCCCCCGAGAGCCGGAAACCATCCGCGCGAGCGCAGTGATGATCCGCTACTTGTCCGTTTCCTTCGGCCTCATCGGCGCGCAGATGGCGCTCAACGGCGCCTTTCGTGGCTCCGGTAACACGCTTATTACCATGATGCTCTCTATCTTGACGTTGTGGGTTCTGCAGCTGCCTACGGCCTGGGTTTTGTCGCGTTATACGGCGATGGGGGTGAATGGATTGTGGGCATCGTTTCCGGCCGCCAACATCGTCACGGCATTCGTTTCCATCAGTTGGTTCCGCACCGGCCGCTGGAAACGGAGACGACTGACCGAAGAAATCAAGGTCAAAGAAACGGTTCTCGAAGAGGTTCTCGCCGAAAAAGGGCTGAGCTGACGGCAGAGAAGCAATGGAAGCTGCTCCAGGTTGCTTGGCGGACAACTTGAGAATTCCAAGGGGAACCGAACGGTTTTACAATCAGGCGGCCCACATCAATTGTTACCCCCCAGAAAAAGCAACGCAAATAAAAACTCTCGATTCGGGTGTTAGCAGAGGATCATTTTATATCCCCGAAACCTTTTTCGAATTCATAACGAGCTTTCATATCGATTAGTCGAAACAACTAGAACGGCAGCAGGCCGGGTACGAAATGAATGACGACAAAGTAAACGTATAACAGCAGGATGATCAATGCCTCGCCGCGTTTGAGAATACTGCCGGTGGTCACAAAGATTTGGATGATTACGCCGGCCAGGATGAGAAAGGGGATATCGTACTTGACCAGCACAGAGGGAACGGCAGGATTCTCAAATAAGGTCATCGGCATGACCACGGCGCAGGCGCCCAAGATGAAAAGAGCCGTAAAAATATTGGAAGAATAAACTTCGCCGATCGAGATATCGGCTTTTTTTCGCAGGGTGGCGGAGAGGGCAATCGCCAGTTCCGGCAGCGAAGTGCCGAAAGCAAATATCAGAATACCAAGCACGGCCGGCGCAAGTCCGAGAATTTTGCCGATGCTTTCGCCGGAAACGAGCGCCGTCTTGGCGCCTAAAATAACGGCAAAGATGCCGGCGATCCCGGCGATAAAGTGCAAAAGAATGCGCGGATCTTTTGTCGACAGCTCATTCTGTTTTGTTTTAGCTTCCTGCACGGCCTCGCGTACTACGGCGGCAAGGTAAGGTAAGTAAAGCAGCATCAAGATCACACCATCCAGTCGCGACAGCCGCCCATCGATAGCCAATAGAAAAATTGCCGTAGTCGAGAGGATCATCCATGAGCTTTCGCGCTCTTTAATTTCAGTACGTACAACGATCGGCGAGATCAGGGCGCACAAAGCGGTCACAAAGGTCAAAGTCACAAAATTGGAACCGATGACGTTTCCTAAAGAAATATCGGCTTTACCCGCCGCGGCGGCAAACAGAGAGACCGTGAGTTCCGGCAAGGAAGAAAGGACACTGACGCCGAGAATGGTGATCACCAGTTCCTTAACACCGAAATGCTTGGCAATGGGGGCGATTTTCTGCGTGACCAGATTGGAACCGTACCACAAAAGGGCGATTCCGAAAGCGAGTCCCAAACCTGCAGTAAGCAAATTGATGGAGACGAAAGACTCGAAAAGTCGGCTCATTTTTCATTTCCTTGAGTTTATGGTTCATCGGCTTGGCTGTTTGCAGAGGATGGGAGCACAGCGGCGGCAACGGCGGAAGCGAGAGCGTCAGTTTGTTCGTCGAACACGCTGCGGAGATCGAGGTAGAGTCGATTTTTGTCGATATAGCCGATGACGGCCGGTTCTCCGAGTCGAAGGCGGCGCGCCAGCTCTGTAACTTTTATCTCCAGCGGCTCGAGCGCCAAAGCCACGCTGGGAAGGGTTTCGAGCGGTAAGGCGCCGCTGCCGAACTGAGCCGGGCGCGGCTCGATGGTGATCTGCAGGTGCCGGTATACTTCTGGGGGAATGAGTTGTAAAATCGTCTCGGCGCGTCTCTGCAGCTCATCCGTTGACTGAAGTAAAAGCCGTAGGACGGTATGCTGTTCGAGCAAATCCGTGCGTCGAAAAAGGCGAAGCGTCGCTTCCATGGCGGCATAGGTCATCTTGTCGCAGCGCACGGCGCGCATGATGGGATTGCGGTGCATCGCCTGCAGAAAGGTCTTTTTGCCGACGATCAAGCCGGCCTGCGGTCCGCCGATCACTTTGTCGCCGCTGAACGTGACGATATCTGCTCCCGCCTCCAGGCTTTCCTGCACCAACGGCTCATAAGGAAGTCCGTATTGCCGAAAATCAACCAGAACGCCGGCGCCGAGATCATAAAGAAGCGGCAAATGATGCGCATGTGCGAGGCGGCATAGATCTTTGAGTTCGGCCTCCTCGGTAAAACCCATCACCCGATAGTTGGAGGGATGGGCAACGACGATCAAGCCGGTTTGAGGGTTGATGGCCTCTTCATAATCGCGCAATCGGGTGCGGTTGGTGGTGCCCACTTCGCGCAGGACCGCACCGCTGCGCGCCATGATTTCGGGCAGACGAAAAGAGCCGCCGATTTCGATCAGCTGGCCGCGCGAGACGATCGCTTCCTTGCCGGCGGCCAATGTATTGAGCGCCAAAAATACGGCTGCGGCATTGTTGTTGACCATCAAAGCGTCTTCGGCGCCTGTCAGCCCGCACAGCAGCCGACGGACATGGTCGGTACGCTCACCGCGTTCGCCGGTGTGTAAATCGAATTCAAGATTGCAATAGCCGGCCATCACTTTTTGTATCGCCTGTTGCGCTTCGGGAGCCAACGGCGCCCGCCCCAACCCCGTATGCAGGATGACCCCTGTGGCATTGATGACCGGACCTAACGAAGGCACCTCCTCCTGCTGCAGTCTTTGCGAAATGCGCATCAAAAGCATTTCGGTGACAGCCTTACGGCTGTCAAGTCCCTCCACCAAACCTTCGAGGACCTGCTTTCGCAGCCGCTGCACCTCGTCTGCAGCAATGCGGCGCACAAACGGACGCTGCCGGCGCGCCAGCCAGGACTGCAGCTCCGGCGTCGAAAGAAGCATATCAATGGAAGGGAAAAGCTTCAATTTTTCATTCATAGACGACATGCATCAACAAACGGTTTGAAAGGCGGACGCACCTTTCAAAGAAGGCTTGGTTTCACTTTTAACCTCGTTTGGCAAAGCGGGCGATGAGATAGATGCCGAAGGCGAGCAGAAAACCTGCCAGTACTATCTCACCATTAAGGCGCAGGGCTTTGATTAATGCGACGGCAGCCAAGACAAAACAGCCGAGCGCCGCCGGAGCCATCCAATTGACGCCCATGTCGATCGGCGATGAAATGTTCTTTAGATAGATAAAGGTGAGACCCGCACCGAAAAAGAAAATAAAGGCGCCGTAGGTTTGAGGCAAAAGCCCTAAACTGCAGACCAGAAGTGCCGTTGCTTGAGCAAAGCAAAGACCGGCGAGCAAAATTGCCCATCCTTTGCCGGTCCTTACGGCGAGTAGGGCAAACCACCCGAAAGCACCGAAAAAGAGAACCGCCTTATCGATGACTTGAAGAATGGGCAATCGAATCGATAAAAGAATGCCTGCGGCATAAAGAAAAGCAAACGCAGAAAGAAAAATCCATTCCGCTTGGCGGCTTACATTTGCCGTGCGCGCCGCGATAACCCCTGTGACGATAAAAAGAGTAAGCCAAAAAATCTTGACTCCTTCATGAGTCAGTTTGTCGAAAAGAACCGCTGCCCCGATCAACAAAAGAAACCAACCCAAAAAATAAGACAGACCTTTTTGCCGCACGCCGCCTCCCGCGAGCCCTATGCCTAAACCAGCCGCGCGACGCGCCCCATCGGCGCAGCGCAGAACGCCCCTTCGTTAATAGCGATCGTCACGCCTCACCGGCGCTGTTCCAACATCTTGCCTTCAACCGACAATTCGGTGTGAGGAATGGCTTCCAGACGTTCCTTCGGGATCGGTTTCCCGGTGACGCGGCATATGCCGTAGGTTTTGTTGTTGATGCGTTCGATCGCCCGATCCAAGTAGCCGATGAGTTTCTGCAGGCGGTCGATCATCATATAAATTTGTTCGCGGCCCGTGGCGACCGCTGCCGAGTCAGCCATGTGAAAAGAGTAGCCCGAGTCGTCATCCAGCAAATCGCGACTTTCTTTCGCCAGCTCATTCTGCAGGCGCTCGATCTCCTGCTCCGTCTCACGCTTTTTTTCCAAAATTAAGCCGCGAAAGTATTCGAGTTCTTCGTCGCTGTAAGGGGTAATTCTTTTTTCACTCATAGTCGGCACCCTTCTTTGATGCGTAATTCTGAATTGCCGGAAGAGCTCTTAATAAGGAGTATAATTTACGACTGTCTTATAAAGAACACAAGTAATAAAATTGCCTTGTTCTATGAGGCGAGGGTTAGGATTTTTGCAGATCAATTCGAGTCGCCGGGCAGCGTAAAAAGCCGTCGGCAAAGAAACGAGGCGAAAGCAGGGCTGCCTGAAAACGAAAACCGCATTGCCGACGTCAAAGATAATTCCTGAGAAATAATTTTTAACGCGATGCGCCGACAGCCGGATCCTTCGTATTTTATGATTCGAGCGCGCTCGATAGATACGGCCGCGGATGTTAACCGAAAAAGGCCGGCTCTTTTTCATAGCCGATTTCATGTGTCAGTCTCCGCATCAGGAATTACCCAAGGTTTTAATCACAACTTTTTGCTTGGTTTTTAAAGACCCTACTGCTATATTTTGATCCTTTTGAATCCTTTTCAGGAATATCGTCTCCGACGTGTTCGCCGTCGATCAACAAAAGAGGAACGGGATGGAAACGATAAAAACTCTGCCTAATGATGATATTCGCGCCGTAATGTGGCGTTATGCCGACCGGTACGATTTGCAGATGCTGGTGCAGTCGGTGCGCAGCGCGGCGCGGGGTCCGGTGGCGCGCGCCGTGGCCGCCGGAGCGCGCCGTTCGCACGAATGGACCGAGGAAAAGGCCGCCCTGCTGCAGGCCTTTGACGATTACGGCATTACGGCGCTGTTTATGGAACCCGAACAGGGCGGCTATATCAGCGGGCCGAAAAATTTAGCTTTGGCTATTGCCGCGTTCGAGCTCTCTTGGGTGGATGCCGGCGCCGCAACCTGCAGTCTGGCCGGCAATCTGGCCTTGGAACCGATCCACGAGCGCGGCACGGAAGAGCAGAAGCGGCACTATATGAGCGGCGCCGTACCGCCGCAGCCGGGGGAAAATCGCAAAATCCTGCGCGGCGCTTTCGGTCTGACCGAACCGCTGCCCTTTGTCGGCGTGGAAACCGGCATGCTGTCGGGACGCGTGCGCATTGCCGAATGGCCGGAGGGCGGCGAACCGATTCTGCAGGTCGACAAGCGCGGACGGTTCATCACCAATATGGACTTTGCCAATTTCGTCTGCGCCGCCGTGGAGAGCGACGATCCGCGCATCAAAGGGTCCTGCATGATTATTCTTGAAGAGACGGACCCCGGCCTATTCGATCGCGGCGCACCGACGCTCAAACTCGTCCACCAGCTCTCATCCACGCGCGATCCCATTCTCAGTCTCCAGGTTCCCGCAAGCCGCATCATCGGCGGATATACGGTGCAGGACGGCGTCATCGTCCCCAATTTCGATCACAGCCAGGTGATCGAAGCGGTGTTCAAGCGGACGCGCGTCACCGTCGGGCTGATGACCGCCGCCAAGCTGTTGTCGGCGGTGGAGCCGATCATCCGCTATCAGCGGACGCGTTTCCGCGGCGGCGAACTGGAACCCGGCTCGCCGCGTTATGAGCTCGGCATCCAGCAAAAAGACGATGCGGTGCAGCGGCTGGCGGCAGTTTGGGCGATGGGCGAAGCGGCCGCGTCATTCGGCTTTGCCGCCGCGCGCGTTTTCGACGAACTGGCGCCGCTGGAGGAGGAGAAATTCCGCCTTTTCGCCGAACAAGGATTGAAAGGCCGCGCCGAGTTCAAAGCCCTGAAAGCCAAAGAGGCTGATGCGATCGAGTATGTGCAGCTGAAGGCCAAAAGGGAAACCTCATCGAGGCTTGAAGAGCTGGAAAACGACCCGATCACCCGTTACGTGGCCGTCGACGCACTGGCAAACGTGCTCTGCCCGGCCGTCAAGCTGTGGAATACCGGCGTCGGCGCCAACATGATGCGCGAGGCGGTTAGTCTGATGGGCGGATACGGCATCACTGAGGACTGCCCCGGCTTCCTCGGTCAAAAATGGATGGATGCTCAGCTCGAAGCCACCTACGAAGGGCCGGAAGCGGTGCAGCGACGTCAGCTCACCCTCACTCTTACGCAGCCGGTCTTTGCCGCCTATTATCAAACCTGGATCGACGAGTTGAAACAAATCGCCGAAAAACAGCCGCAGACCGGCGCCGGCGCGTTGGCGGCGGCTATGGAGCTGTGGCGATACACATTCGAGTTTCTACAGAATCACAAAGATGCCGACGGCCAAAAGCTTTGGGGAAGCGCGCGTCAGGGTGTGACTTTTCCCATGACCGACGCGTTCTGCTGGCTGGCGGCATCTTACCATCAAATCGCGGATGTCATGGAACTGGCGGAAAAGGGGCCGCAGAATCCTGCGATCGCCGAGGGGCTGGAAGGAACCTTGGCCTTTTTCCGCGACCTTTGTGCGCTGCAAGTCTTGCGCGCCGTGCGGGAAGCGGCCGGAATCTGCAGCGAGCAGTTCTACGGCTACGATGTGCCCGACCGCGATGATGCTCAGTTTGTCGCCTTGAAGACAGATGTCGAGCGCCGCATGGCGGGCCTCGGACAGGCCAAAGAGCGCGCCGGTGCAGCCTTGACGCAGATCATGATTCCTGAAGCCTTGGATTATCCCCAATAGAGGACGCTGTATGAAAAAGCTGTTGAGCGCCCAAGTTGCCGCCGGCCTTTTGGTCGCCGCCTTTAGTCTGCTGATGCTGCTTCACGTTTTGGGACTGAGGGGGCTCGTTCCGCTCGAGCTGATTTGGGGGAAAGGTATTGCAAACTTGCCGATCAGCCCGCTGACGGTTGAATTTCTGTCATTAACGGTATTGGCTCTCTTTATTGCCGTCATTGCCGCCCGAGCGGGATGGCTTCCGAGCCATGCTCCAAAGATTACCGCGGCTGCCGTATGGCTCCTTTTTGCGCTGTTACTGTTCCACGGCATTCTCGATCTGATCGATCCCGTACTGAACATGCCGTTGTTTCTGCGTCCATTTACACTCATTTTGGCGCTTTTGACGCTGCGCCTGGCCCTCTCTGAAATCCCATCATCCGGTCAAGGAAAGAACGAAAAAAACCATGACGGAAATTGAACCACAAACGGCGGGTGTCGACATTGTCTGCGTCGGTTTTGGACCGGCGACTGCGGGCTTTTTAACCACGCTGGCCGGCCGCATTTTGAATTCAGACGGTTCGCTGAACCTCGAAAGCCGCAAACTGCCCGGCATGCCGCTGCAGGTCATCTGCTACGAACGGGCCGACGATTTCGGTTTCGGCGTCTCGGGCGTAGTCAGCAAAGCGACGGCTATCCGCGCGAGCCTGCCCGACCTGCGTCCCGAAGAGATTCCTATGACCATTGAGGTCAAAAAGGAAAAGCTGGTCTATCTTTTGGATCCGCACGGCGCCTCGCGCCGCACGCGCCTGCATCGTCTATTCGACGGTCTGCTCAAGCCTTTTGCACGAAATTATGCGGTCGAAGCACCGTTTATTCCCAAGCCTTTGAATAAGCACGGCGGCCTGATCTTTTCCATCGGCCAGTTCAGTCAATGGGTTGCGGGACGCATCCTATCGACCGGCGCTGTGCAGCTTTGGCCGGCTACTCCGGTCAGCGCACCCTTGTTCGACGGCGACCGTGTGATCGGTGTGCGTCTGAGCGACCAGGGCGTCGACAAACAGGGAACGCCCGACGTGGGTTTTATGCCGGGCATGGACATTCATGCCGAGCTGACGGTCGTCGGCGACGGACCGGTCGGTTTTATCGGCCGTCAATTGGAGGAAAAGCTCGGCGTACCGGAAGAGTTTGAGCGTAAGGACTGGGCGGTGGGCATGAAGTTCGTCGTCGAGCTGCCCGAACATTCAACCCTGGAACCCGGCACCGTCATCCACACGCTCGGTTATCCGGAGCCGGAAATTTTCGGCTTTCTCTATGTTCATCCTGATCGAGTCGCCTCGCTGGGCATTTTTGTGCCCTCCTGGTTCGACAATCCGGCGCGCACCGCCTATCGCTACCTGCAGTACTGGATGATGCACCCCTACTTTTGGAAAGATCTGCAGGGCGGCGTGCTGCGCTCCTGGGGCGCCAAGTCGATTCAGGAGTCCGGCAAGCGCGGCGAGCCTTTTCTCGTCGGCGACGGCTATGCGCGCATCGGCGAGGGCAGCGGCACGACCAACATTTTTCTAAACTCCGGAGTCGATGAGGCATGGGAAAGCGGCGTGCTTTTGGCCGAAGCGACGGAAGAGCTGCTCAAGAGCGGCAAGTCGTTCACGCGTGAGAATTTGGAACAGACCTATCTCCGCAAACGGCGCTCCAGTCGTTTGGAAAAAGAGGCGGTTGCGGCTCAGGGCGCCCGCGACGGTTTTCAAAAAGGCTTTTTCCTTGGACTGTTGGGCATGGGATTGGCCATGATTTCTGCCGGTCGTCTCAAACTGCCAGTGCGCGTGCGTTCGGCGCAGGAACGAGAACCGGATCTGGTGCGCTTTTTCAAAGGCAAATTGGCGCCGGAGGAGATTCGCCGCATTCAGCAGGAGGCTTACGCCCAAGGCAAAGCCGCCAACGAGGCGTTGATGCGCGCCGCCGGTTGGCCGGACATTCCCTACGACGGCCGGCTGCTGGTTTCGCATCAGGACGCTTTGCTGACCGGCGGCAAGGTGCAGGCTCCGGCGGGTTACAAGGATCACGTGGTCTTTATCTATCCTCATCTGTGCGAATCCTGCACCAATAAATTGTGCATCGAAATGTGTTCGGGGCAAGCAATCCTGCCGGGTGCGGACGGCGTACCGGAGTTCGATCGCGAAAAGTGCATCCATTGCGGCGCCTGCCTGTGGAACTGCGTCAAGACACTGCCGGAAGATCCGACCCGCACCAACGTGTCGTTCCAAGCCGGCGCGGGCGGCCTGCATTCGGTGGAAAACTAACTTTGTAATATTCAATCGGCAACTATTCAATCAAAAGGTGCCGATTCTTTGGCCCGGTGAAAAAACGGATCGGCACTCGGCTGATTTTAAGAGCGATATTTTGGGCATTTGAAAGTCACGAAACGGAGTACTCTATGACAGGACTCACCATAATCGTCTGCGGCAGCATTGTACCGGATCCGCTGCAGACGCTGACGCCGGTGATGAATCCCGACGGGCCGGCGCTCAAAAACGAGATGATGCTGCCGCACGTGCTCGACCCTTGGGCGGCACATGCGCTGTATGAAGCCGCGCATCTGGCCAAACAAGTCAATGGCAAAGTCTACTTGGTCAGTCTGGCGCCGAAGGCCAAGCTGCAGCAGGTGATGATGAGCGCCGCACAAAAGGCGCCTTTCGAGCTGATTGCCGTCGACGGATCGGCGAGCGGATTTACCGACGCCGCAACTACAGCAGAGGCCTTGGCGGAGGCAATCCGCGCCATTCCCAACCTCGATTGGAATCGCACGCTCCTTTTCGGCGGCTGGGAGTCGGCTTCGCGCGCCGCCGGAGCGACGCTGCAGATGGTCGGCGAAAAGCTCGGCATCCTCGACCAGTTTCAGGGCGTCGACGAAATCAAACTGCATGAGGACGGCTCCTTTGAGGTGCTGGAGCGAGTGGAAGGCGGCAAACACCAGGTTTCTCTCTGCGCGGGACCGCCGGCCGTGCTCGGCTGGGCGACCGGCAATCTGCCGGAACCGCCGAACAATCCGCAGATCGGCATGGCCAACATGCGGACGGTCATGCCCGCCGTTCAGCGCGCGCAGGCAAAGAACATCAAGGACGCCTCGTTGACGTTCCTCAGCGCCGAGGTGCCGGCGCAGCGCCGCGAGACGCGCATTGTCAAGGACAAGAGCGCTGCGGAAATCGCCCAGGAAATCGTCGCCTGGCTGAAGGAAAACTGACGGCAATCTCAAAGTTACTTTCCGTCTTTTTGGACGAAGAAATTAGAATCCGGAAGGTTATTGACTATGGAAAAGATTCTTTTTTTATCCCATACGGAAGAAAACGGCGGGCTTTCATCTCATGACTTGGAAGCGTTGACCGCTGCCGCCGATCTGGCGAAAGCAACCGGCGGCGAGCTGATCGTCGGCTTGTTCGGTGGTAAAGCAGAAGAGGCCGTCAAGCAAGTTACCGGCAAGGTTTTGGTTGTAGAGGGCACCGATTTTTCCGTGCCCCGCTACGCGACGGACGTCGCGGCGGCGGAAGTTGTCGTGCGGGCGGCCGGCGCCTCGATCGTTATTGCTCCGGGAAACAGCCGCATGATGCGCTTTTTCGCAGGCTTGGCGGCGCGTTTCGGCGGCAAAGTCGACACTCACGTCACCGGCCTCCGTGTAGAGGACCGCATCGTTCTCAGCCGCTGGACGTACCGTCAGCGCATTCAGGTACAGCTGACACGTACGGCGCGGCCGTGGTTTATCGCCGTCGAAGCGGGCGTGTTCGCTCCCTTTGCGGGTTCGGGAGCAACCGAAGTGCAAAAATTGACCGTTGCCGTTACGCCCGCACTGATGCGCACGACGGTGCATGGCGTGAAAGCGCCGCAGACCGGCGAGCAGACGATCAAGCCGGACGCCAAGCTGCTGTTTGTTGCCGGCGCCGGTTGGACGAAAAAACAAAAGGACGGCCAAGCGCATGTCGAAGAGGCGGCCGAACTGATCATGGAGTTCATCCGCAAAGCCGACGCCTCGCTCGGCAGCAGCAAGTCGCTGGTCGATCTGCAGGGCGAGGGTCAGCAGGTTCTGCCGTTCATGTCGCATCTCAATCAAGTGGGACAGACCGGCTCGACGCCGCGCCATCCCAAAGGTTTGGCGACCTGCTGTCACGGTGAAGAGCCGCATGTTGTCGGCTGGCGCTTCATCAACGAGCGCCGGGCGGTCAATCTCGACCCCAACTGCGGTTGGGCGCAGGGCAAGGCGGACGTGCTTTACGTCGCCGATGCGTTCGAGGTGATGCGGGAAGTGAATCGGCTGTTGGGGGAAAAGTGATCAATGAGTAGATGCGATCCTACTATGGGATCGCATCACCCTTTCGGGCCGGCCTGCGGTTTAAACCTGCTTTTTAGCCGACTTGTTATGAAGAACAGCAAAACAACAATATTTCCCAACATTAACATCAGCTTGCCCAATAAGGCAACGGAATTCCGATATTTATAAATCAGCACAACCCCAACGGTGGTATTGAACATTATCAGCAGGAAAAGGGGAGGTATGTGGTTTTCAGTACGGCAGTTGTGTCTGTTTTAGATTTTTAATAGTATCGGTAAAAGATTATAAGGTCTGTGTTGCAGTATATGTATCCGATGCTACATATCTTTTTTATTGCCGGGAAGAGAACCAAGCTTATTTATTTTGCCGGTAATGCGTTAGAAAGAAGCCCTTTCTCCTATCAGCACAAAGTCGAAGCGGCTCGATATCAAAAAAGGCCGAGCCGCATCAACGGCAGCGATTAAGTTCTATTTTTTAAAGAGCGCCAGCTTATCGGGCGTAATGCCGTTTTCCCTCGCCCATTCTGTTCCGCACATAAACTCTTTCTGTTTTCTTTGCCAAACCGGCAGATAGAGAATGTGCAATAAAAACCCTATTGCAGCAAGAATAAACGACCCCATCTCCGGGCGCTTGACGACCCCAAAGAGAGGGATCAACAGAGAAACGAATATCCACAAGCCATAGAGGAATGCCCGCCTCGCTGCCATAAACTTTTCTTTCGGCGTCATGTTGACGCAAATTTCTTTTACCTCTTTTGACTGAAACGGCGACCATAAGAGGAAATTCATAGCTTGGCCTTTCTATAGCAAGTCAGAGGCGCATATTAATGATGAAAGAAACATTATGAAAAAATCCATTTTCCGAATTCATACAGCAAGTATGCCGTAGAACCCCCTGCAGCAGCACCTGCGACGCTGGTACCATACCCAATTGTCGCTCCTATACAGGGAATTGCAGCAGCCCCTGCCGATGTAACATCGACGCTTATCATGTTCCATCCAAGGCCCACATCGTACTGCTTCGCCAGTCTTCCTTTTTTCAGCTTTTTTACAAAAGACAACCACTTGCTCTTTTTTCTTTATCCTGCCAATAATCATTTGACTTTTTTAGAATTGCTGACATTACGAAAATAGGTTTTGCATTATTTGAACCTAATTTTTTATTCGCGTCAAAACAAATTTTGCTCAATGAATCGCGAACGGCTGAGTGAAAAATAGACAAAGTTGCCTATTCGAATTATAAATTCCTTCTGACCATGTGAAAAAACATTGGCCTTTATTAACGAATCAAATGGAGATATTTGAGAATCGCCATGGCAAAATTCATATTCTTGTTTTGCAATACGAAATCCGATATCGAGTTTATCTTCACAAATACTGCATCCTTTTTTATTGAAAAACTCAAAAACTCCTCTTCTTGAAAAATTAAGCAGATCTTCAAAAGTGAAAATTGAGTCCTCATTTTGTTTCAAATAATCCAAATCAAAATCAAGACATGCATTATGTAAGTCGCCAATAAAAGAAAATTTGTCAACGAAATTTTAATTCAAATTTGCAGCTGCAGGCATTGCGGCATTATGCGCGCTTGTCGGGTCAGATACTTCTTTTGAGCAAGAAAAAATAGAAGTACCGTTAATAAAAAGCATTTTGCGTTCATTTTAACCCCTTTTTGTCAATGGTTAATAAGACCATATAGCAAAGCTTAAACAGCTCTGCAGTAAAAAAGACCTCACATAAACGGTCGCCTGTTGAATGTCTTTTGCTTACCCATATAAATCACCCCCCGAAAACTACACACGGACAAAAGAGAACGTAAAATTTCTATTTGCTTATTATTTTATAAGATCTTTTGTAAAGGCGGCTGCAAAATGAATTGACAATTAACATAAAATCGACCCCCAACACCTTGTTTTTGTAAATTGGGATTCCCCCTAAAAGCCAATTTTCTTTATTTATTTTAAAAAAATGGACTCATGTCAAGCAAAATCTTTATTGACATAGATAGTATTGGCTAATATGCTTTAAATCAAAGATAATTATTCTACATGAAGCGAAACCCATCCACCGGCAGAGCAAATTCGACGAACTCGATGTCTTTGAATTAGCGGGAAAGTAATAAAAAGCGGCGGCCCCATAAGAAAGCCAAGTCGCATCGCATTGAGCTCCCGCATGGGCATGGGCCGCAAAACACATTTTTGCAAGGTATTCTGTTCCATCATCAGAATGACCTTTGTAAACTGAATTAATCTCTTTACCATCACCTGCTTCATGGGCTTTTTCCATCAGACATAAAATGAATTTTAAAAAATCGGCAGCGGATATCGATGACGCCTTCTCAACTTGGAAATTTGCTCCGCGTTAGTTATTTTTTAAAAATTGCACATTTAAAGAGGTACCATTTATGCAAGCCGTTTTGATGGCTGCGGGCAAAAGCACCCGCACCTATCCCCTTACGCTCACGCGTCCGAAACCTCTTTTGCCGATTCTCAATCGGCCTCTTTTGTATCACAATCTCGACCAGTTCGTCGGTTTGTTCGACGAGGTGATTCTGATCACCGGTTACCGGAAAGAGATGATCGAAGCTCGGCTCGGCAATTCGTACCGCGGAATGCGCATTATCTACCAGGAGCAGAAAGAGCAGCTGGGCACCGGCCACGCTGCACTGCAGGCCAAGCCGCACATTCGCGGCAAATTCGTGGTGATGAACGGCGACGACCTGTTTGCGCGCGTCGATCTGGAAGCGCTGGTGCGATACGAATACGCCGCGCTGGTGATGCGCGCCGAGCACCCCGAACGCTACGGCGTCTATCAAGTCGATGCACAGAACCGCGTCCTCAATCTGGTGGAAAAGCCCAAGGAATATCTCGGCGATCTGGTGAACATCGGCTGTTATGTGCTGCAGCCCGACTTTTTCGACGAGCTGGAGCGGACGCCGCTCAGCGAGCGCGGCGAAATCGAGATTACATCCGCCATTCTCGCCACGGCGAAAAAGAGACCTTTCTATGCTTTGCCGATTCAGGGTTACTGGCGGCCGACCGGCTACGCTTGGGACCTGCTGGTTCATCAGGAGTTTCTAATGGAGCGCTGCCGAGAGTGGGAATGCCAAGGCATCATCGAAGAAGGGGTGGTGATCAAAGGCAATGTGTCGATCGGCCGCAACACCGTCGTGAAGGCCGGCGCTTATATCGAAGGGCCGGTGATCATCGGCGACGACTGCGTCATCGGGCCGAACGCCTATGTGCGCGGCTGCACGTCCATCGGCGACGGCTGCATCATCGGCGCTGCGGTGGAAATCAAAAATTCGGTCATCTTTCCGCACTGCCGCATTCAACACCTCAGTTACATCGGCGACTCGGTGATCGGTGAAGGTTGTTCCTTAGGCGCAGGAACAATCACCGCCAACCATCGTCATGACGACGGCTTTATTCAATCCATGGTAAAGGGGAAATTGATCAATACGGAGCGCAAAAAGTTGGGCGCTGTTTTGGGCGACGGCGTATCGACCGGCATCCATACGTCAATTTATCCGGGCAGGAAAATTTGGCCGCACATGACCACTAGGCCGGGACAAGTCGTCCAAAGCGATTTAATGCCGGCAGGCGCGGTGTGGGATTAGATGCGCAGAGAGAGTCCTGCGGCAAGTCCTAACCCTGTCGAGGTAGCCGAAGTCAAGCCGCTGTAGGTGCGAAAGGCGGCGTCGAACGAAAAGCGGCGCAGGCTGATGCCGAAGCCGCCGGAGAAAAAGTCCGGACCAAGACCGCCGCGCGATGCTCCCGCGCGGACGAAAAGATAGTCAGTCAAGCGGATTTCGCCGCCGATCGCCAAACGGGGGTCGCGGCTGGAAAGCGCCGAGTCGCGAAAACCGACCTCGAACTCTGCCGAAACCAGATAGTTGTCGGCAAAAGGCGCCGCCATCGCGATGTTGAGCACTCGCGGCAGCCGTACCAAATGCTTTTCAACGGGTTCCTGATAATAGTCGGTGATAAAAAACGAATCGATGGAGGCGCTGCGCAAAAGTGCCTCCAGAGGCTGTTCTTTCAAACGAAAATCGAAAGTAGATTTTACGGCGCGAATATCCCACTCCATTTGCGAAAGCGGGTTGTGCAGAATGACCGAGGCGATCCATTTATTCTGCAGCTGCAGACTGAGAGCTGCGGTAAGCGCGTAGCCGCGGCCTCCTTCCGCATAGTCCAGATCCAGCGTTCCCGCGCCCGAAATGCCTGCAAAAGTGGTTTGCGAAATAAAGTGCGAGCGGGTAATGCGGGCATAAGAGAGACCGTAGAGATAGCGCGCCGTCACCCCCCAGGACAACGTCTCGATGACGCTGTTTTCGACCGCGTAACCTTTGCCGAATCCCAATCCCATGGCTATTGCACTCATCCCGTCGCCTTGAACGGGATTAAATTCGTAGAGGCGATTGAGTTCGTTGCCGTGCAGCATCAGTTCGAACAGTTCGCGGGCGAAGGATCCCGAATAACTGCTGAATCCGCGCACGCCGAAAGCAAAGGGGCCGTATCCCAAGCTCAGGCCGTGAAGCCGCAGATTGGAGGAGAGCTCGAATCCTTCCCGCGGCACGGCGTTAAGAATGGTCTCGACCTCCCTCTCATCCAGATAGGTGCCGACGTAGCGTTGATAAATGACGTGCGACCAGGCGTTGTTGGTAAAATCGCCGCTGATGCCGAAAAAATTCATGGAAAAGGGGTTACGAAAAGGCAGACCCAGGTTGGCGGGATTGAGAAAGATGGCGTCGCAGCCGGTCGCTGCAGCCGAATAGGCGCCGGACATGGCGTACTGGCGCGCGTTGGTAAAGATATCCGACGCGCCTGCTGCGGCGAACATGCAAAAAGCTAAAAAGAACCCGCGTTTCATAGGCTTCGCCGGTCTTTAAGAAGAGGGAGCGGCGATTCGCTCCCTCGCGTTACGTTCTCAGGTGCCCATTTCCCAAGAGGAGAGGTACTCTTTTTGTTCTTCGGTCAGCTCGTCGATTTCGATGTTCATCGCCTTGAGCTTGAGGCGGGAGACCCAATCCTCGATCTCTTTGGGCACATTGTGCACTTTGACTTCCAGTTTGCCGGCATTCTTGACCGCCCATTCGGTCGCCAGCGCCTGCGTGGCAAAACTCATGTCCATGACCGAAGCCGGATGGCCTTCCGCAGCGGCCAAATTGATGAGCCTGCCCTCCGCCAGAACATAGATGCGGCGGCCGTTGGGCAGGGTGTATTCATCGACCAAACGACGCACTTCGATCGGCCCTTTGACGGCTATTTTTTTCAAGCCCTCGAGGTCGATCTCGACGTTGAAATGGCCCGAATTGGCGACGATGGCGCCATCCTTCATGACCAGCATGTGCTCCGGACGAATGACGTGAATGTCGCCCGTGAGGGTGCAGAACAGATCGCCGACTTTGGCGGCTTCCATCATCGGCATGACGCGAAAGCCGTCCATAGCCGCCTCCAGGGCGCGGATTGGATCGACTTCGGTGACGATGACGTCGGCGCCCATGCCGCGGCAGCGTGAAGCGAAACCGCGTCCGCACCAGCCGTAACCGGCCACGACGACCGTTTTGCCGGCCAGCAGAACATCCGTCGCGCGTATAATGCCGTCTACCGTGGACTGGCCGGTGCCGTAGCGATTATCGAACAGGTTTTTGGTCATGGCATCGTTGACGGCGATGACCGGAAACTTGAGCGCCCCGTCCTTGGCCATAGCGCGCAGGCGGATGACGCCTGTGGTCGTCTCTTCCATGCTGCCGATGATTTGCTTGGCAATTTCGGGATAATCGGAGTGGATGTTGGAGACCAGATCAGCCCCATCGTCCATGGTGATGACCGGTCCGTGCTCGATGGCGGCGCGGATATGATCGTAATAGGTCTTGTGATCTTCGCCTTTTATGGCGTAAACGGGAATACCGAAATCGCGCACCAGTGAAGCGGCGACGTCGTCCTGCGTGGACAGCGGGTTGGAAGCGCACAGCACCAAATCCGCCCCGCCGGCCTGCAGCGTGCGCATCAGGTTGGCCGTTTCGGCGGTCACATGCAGACAGGCGGACATTTTGCGTCCCGCCAGCGGCTTTTCTTTGGCGAACCGTTCGCGCACCTGCCGCAAAACCGGCATGTCGCGCTCGGCCCATTCGATGCGCATTTTGCCGCCGTCGGCAAGATTGATATTTTTAATATCGTAATTCACTCTTCCTCCAATGAATGACGGGCATCAGCCCTTCAGCAGATCCTGAACCTTGTCGGTCTTTTCCCAAGTAAAGTTTTCGCCGGTGCGGCCGAAATGTCCGTAAACCGCGGTCTCTTTGTAAATCGGCCGGCGCAGATTGAGGGTAGTGATGATGCCCTTCGGCGTCAGATCAAAGTTCTTGCGCACCAGGCGCACCAGTTCCTGATCATCGATTTTGCCGGTACCGAAGGTATCGACCAGCACGGAAACCGGCTCGGCAATGCCGATGGCATAGGCGATTTGAATTTCGCACTTTTTGGCCAGACCCGCGGCGACAATATTCTTGGCAATATAGCGGGCCATATAAGCGCCGGAGCGGTCGACCTTTGTCGGGTCTTTGCCGGAAAATGCGCCGCCGCCGTGCCGAGCATAGCCGCCGTAGGTATCGACAATGATCTTGCGGCCGGTGAGGCCGGCATCGCCCTGCGGACCGCCGGTCACAAAGCGGCCGGTCGGATTGATGTGGTATGTGATGCCCTTGGTGGGAATCAAGTCTTTCGGCAGAATCGGATAAATGACGTTCTCGATGATGTCGTGACGAATGGTTTCATAATCTACTTCCGGGTGATGCTGAGCGGAAATGACCACCGTATCGATTTCCGCCGGCACGCCGTCGACGTAGCGGACGGTGACTTGGGATTTGCCGTCCGGCCGCAGGTAGGGGATTTCGCCGCTTTTGCGCACCAGGGCCAAGCGCTTGGCCAATTTGTGCGCCAGCATAATCGGCAGCGGCATGAGCTCTTCGGTTTCATCGCAGGCAAAGCCGAACATCATCCCCTGATCGCCGGCGCCGTCGCGGTTCACACCCAGCGCAATGTCGGGAGACTGCTGATCGATCGACGTCAGCACAGCGCAGGTTTCGTAATCAAAGCCGTAATGCGCATTGGTGTAGCCGATCTCCTCGATCGTCTGCCGGACGATGGTGGGGATATCGACATAAACCTCGGTGGTAATTTCACCCCCGACGAGCACCAGGCCGGTGGTGACGAACGTCTCGCAGGCGACACGGCCGTAGGGATCGCCCGCAAAGACCGCATCGAGAACCGCATCGGAGATCTGATCGGCAATCTTGTCGGGATGGCCCTCGGTGACCGACTCGGAAGTAAACAAAATTTCTGACATAGAGTTTCTCCTTTAATTCACCGGCATTCGAGCCGGAGTCATTCCAAAAAAGCGGCTGATAGTACCCGCAAATAAACAAACATGCGGAAATCTATAGCCGCTCGTCGACTAGTTATTCCTTTGATCGATTGGCGATTTCACGCTTCAAGTGGTCGATCGGCTTGATCAGCGTGGGATCGACGCCATTGAGGAGAGCCAGATAGTAGCTGACAAAATCCGCCCAAATTACCAAAGAAAAGGTTCGACAGAGACGCGATTCTCCTTCCGGCTCCAGCTCCGTGACCGGCACACGGCAAGCGGCGATCAGGTCACGGCTGATTTCCAACCGCTCTTTGAGTTCGGGCGAATTGTGATCATCCATTAAAAAGATAACGTGATAGAGTTCCGGGTTAAGAATCGCCTCATTCCACATACAGATCTCGTTGTGATTCATTTCGGGAATGAGGTTACTGAAAGCAGGCGCCTTGGCGTTTTCGTTCAGCTGATTTCGCCACCGCAACGGCAGAGCAGAATTGGGTTCGTCTGCGGCATAGATCACGGCGATTCTGCCCTTCAGTGCCTCCGCCAGTTTGACGGCGCGATTTTCCGCCTTTTTATAGTCGGCCAGTTCCGCCGTAAGGCGCTCCGCCATTTCGATGGTTTCCGCTACATCCTCTTCTGCTACGGAAATGATGCCGTACTCCTGCAGAATGCGCATTAGAGCGAAAAAGAGATACCCAAGGGCGCAACGGGGCGGCAGACCCTCCGGCACCCGTACCAAACCCCATTCGTTCTTGACGGCCTTTTTGGCCAGCTTTCCGGCCGAGGCGATGCAGACGATGGGCGCGCCCGCATCCGCCGCCTGCTGAACGGCCGCCAGCGTTTCTTCGGTATCGCCCGAATAGCTGCAGGCAATGACCAACGAATGGGCGCTGATAAATTGCGGCAGACGATAGTCGCGATTGACAATCAACGGCAAATCGAGCAGATCACCATATAGACCGGCGATCAGATCACCGCCGACGGCTGAACCGCCCATGCCGGTGATGACCAAGTGGTGCAGCGGTACGGAGGCGTCGGGTAAGGGGAGTTCAGGTTGTAATAGAACGGCTTCGCGCAGCTGTTGCGGCGTGCGAAGCAGTATATCGAACATATTCGCTTCATCGAATCGGAACAATTCCTCAAGATTCATAAACACCGTTTTAGTGAGTTTTCCGGTTTTTTAAATCAGCATTTCCATCGAAAATTTGCGGCGGAAAGAATCATTCAAAAAGCGCTGGATTTTGTCGATGCTTGCTAATTCGAAAAGCTGCGCAACCATTTCTTCGCATTCTTCCACCGAAACGTTACGGATGATTTCTTTGATATAAGGCAAAGAGCCGGGACTGACGCTGAACTCATCCAGCCCCATGCCGATGAGGATCATGGTGACGAGCGGATCGCCAGCCATCTCGCCGCACATGCCTACCCATACGCCCTGCTCATGAGCTTTTTGGATGACGCCGGCGATGAGACGAAAGACGGCCGGGTGATAAGGCTGGTAGAGATAGAGCAAATGCGGGTTACCGCGGTCGACCGCCACCGTATACTGCACCAAGTCGTTGGTGCCGATGCTGAGAAAGTCGCATTCTTTGGCAATGAGATCGGCGACGACGGCGGCTGCCGGCACTTCGATCATGGCGCCGAGCGGCAACTGCTCGGCAAACGGCAGTTTTTCTCGGCGCAGCTCTTCCTGGATTTCGGCAATGATGCGCCGGCACTGAATGATTTCTTCGACGCTGGTAATCATCGGCAGCATGATGCGGATGTCGCCGTGCAAACCGGCTCGGTAAATGGCGCGAAGCTGCGTACGAAAGAGCGAAGAGGCGCCGTTGAAATAGAGACGAACACCGCGTACGCCGAGAAACGGGTTCTGTTCAGGCGGCAACGTAATGAACGGCGGCAGTTTGTCGCCGCCCAGGTCGAAGGTGCGGATGATCAGCGGTTTACCCTTCATCGCCTTGGCGAGTCGAGTGTATTCTTCCACCTGCCGTTCTTCCGTAGGCAGCTCGGCGCCTGACAGAAAGAGATACTCGGTGCGAAAGAGGCCGACTCCATCCCCGCCCATGGCGATGACGCTCTCGGCTTCTTCGATAAACTCGATGTTGCAGGCCAGTTCGATGTTCTTGCCGTCGAGCGTGCGGGCAGGAAGGTCTTTGAGCTTTTCCAACCGCTGCAGGCGGTCAAGATACTTTTCGCGCCGCTTGCGATAGAACGCCTCGGTCACCGGTGTCGGATTGAGGATCAGCACGCCCTCGCTTCCATCCAGAATTGCCCAATCGCCGTCCTTAATCGAGGCTGCTCCTTCCTTCAAGCCTACTACCGCAGGCACATTGATGGATCGTGCAAGAATCGTAGCGTGGGAGGTGCGCGCGCCGAAATCCATGGCAAATCCGAGCACCTTGCCGCGTTCCAGGTGCACGGTGTCTGACGGCGTCAGCTCGCGGGCAAAAATAATGGAAGGCTCTTCGAGTACGATCGGCGCGATTTCGCTGCCGAGCAGGTGGTGAAGGACACGCCGTTTAAGGTCGCGCACGTCGGCATGACGGGCACGAAACATCTCGTCGCCGAGTGCTGAAAGCTTTTCGATATAGCGGTCCATGACTTCGGAAAAAGCGTATTCCGCTCCGACGCGCTCTTTTTGAATCATGTCGCGGCATTCATCGATCACCATCGGATCGGAAAGCATGGCCTGATGGACGCGGAAGATCTGAGCGGCGTCGGGACTATAAGCCGCCGAGGTCTGCTGATAGATGATTTCGAGTTCTTCACTTGACTGGTTAAGGGCCTGCATCAGTCTTTCCATTTCGGCGGCGGCCTGGTCGGCTTCGATCGTGCGGCGCGAAATCATGGCGACTTCGCCGGTCAGAATCCGTACCGGCCCGATGACTACACCGGGTGAAGCAGCCACACCCTGCAGGCGAATTTCTTTAGCGGCTTTTGCCATGAGAGCCCTTTAAAATTGCTCTTCCAACAGCGATATTTTTTCCATAACCTCGGTCAAGGCCTGCATGGCCTCCTCTTCGTCCTCCCCCTCAATGCGCAGGATCAGCTCGCTGTTTTTGCGCGCCTCCAGCGTCAAGATGCCCATAATGCTCTTGGCATTGATTTCTTCGCCGTCTTTGGAAATATAGATCGCCGAGCGAAATTTCGAGGCCTCCTCGACAATCATTCGCGCCGGGCGTGCATGTAGACCATATTGATTCTTGACGACAAACGACTTGGTAATCATTTTCTTTTTCAATCCCGCATGGAATTAATAAACAGAAAACAAAAGTCCGACGAGCAGGCTGACGGCGAGTACAGTCAGCAAAATAAAGTGTACAGAACGCCTTAAAATTACGAGTATCGATGCTGCCGCGAAGCAGCACCAAAACACAATAAATAGGACGAAATCCTCATTTTTAGCCAAGCACCAGTCCGCAGCGAGAATGGTAAGAAAGCCGGCGACCATAATGCCGATGCCGGACAGCAAGGAAGTGATCTTGCCGAACGGCAGTTTCGTCAGCACCTCGATGACGTTGAACCCGCGCTCGTAGCCTTTCTTCATGCCGTAATAGCGGGCGAAAAGGTGCGGAATATTATAAACAAGCAGATATATCGGCACGGCGATCCAGCCGAACAGCAAAGCGATGCAGAGCGCGGCGGCGCTGGTCAACGGCTTCCAGCGGCTCCAAAACAGCTGGTCGCCTAGACTTCCCAACGGCCCGCTCATTTGCTGCTTGAACAGACTGATCTGCTCTTTCTGGGTTTTCTGCGCAGCTGCCGCCTCTTCTTCCAGTCGAACGACAGCTCCAAGGCACCAGCCGGTAAAGTAAGGATGCGAGTTGAAAAACTCTAAATGGCGGCGCAAAAAGGCGGACCGTTCCTCGGGAGTGTGAAAGAGCCGTTTTGCAATCGGGATCATGCAGTAGGCAAAGCCCATACCGATCAGCGATTTATAATTCCAAGTCGCCTGAATAGTGAATGATCGCAAAAAAACTTTGCGCAGGTCGCTTTTTGGTACGAGGTTGCTCATTGCATCCGCAGCAAAAGTAACAGCAGTCCCAGTGCAGCACCGATAAAAATCAAATAGCGCTGCCTGGTCTGGGTCCAAAACATGTGAATCAGAAAGACGCTTTCGGCCGCTAAAAGACCGCCGATTGCCGCTTTAAACATTCGATCATACGGATGGGGAAACCCCATCAACAGATAGGGAATTACGGCCGTTAAAACGATCGAAGAGATGAAAACGCAAAAAAAGCCGAGAAGAAAGGCGGCTAAAAGGCCTGAGCGATGCGCGCCGGCGATGTCGCGCGGCCGAATTTGGCGCAGCTCCAAAATGCGGGTGTAGTTGCGTGTATTAAAGCTCCGCATGCGGCTGACCAAAACACCGCCGACGGCGCTGACCACCAAAGCTGTCAAAATCGCGAAAAAAATAACGGCATCCTCACGATCCGGAAAGCGTCGGATGCACAACTCGGCAACGGCTGCAGCCGATACCGCGCCGACGTTGCTCTCGGAAAATTTGGCAGCGCCGACGGGCAGCTCGCTGATGTAGGCAAGCTCCAACAGTATGCCGATCAAAAGCCCGAGCTGAAGATTTCCGAGAATCAACCCGACAACAGAGCAGGTCACCAGAGGCCGCGAGGTCATGATCTGCAGAAATGCGGTCGTATCCATCGATACCAAACCGCCCCACAAACTGACCAATACAATTTCGGGCAACACGCACGGACTCCTTGCTTCTCTTTTTAAACATAACTATTTTTAAATTAATAAGCAACTAAAAAACCTTGCCGAATGAAAGTCAATGAAACCGATCTACCTGGATTATAACGCCACCACACCCGTTTTGCCGGCGGTCAAGGAAGCCATGCTGCCCTTTTTGGACGAGCGGTTCGGCAATCCCTCGAGCACGCATCCATACGGCACAACGGCCAGACTGGCAGTCGAGGAAGCGCGACGACAAGTCGCCGAGTTGTTAAGGGCTCGGCCGGAGGAAATTTATTTCACCAGCGGCGGCACCGAATCGAACAACTGGGCTATAAAAGGCTGCGCCTTTTCCGAAGGCCGCCGCAGCGGCCATATCATCACCAGCGCCGTCGAGCATCCGGCCGTGCTCGAGGTCTGCGACTATCTGGAACAACAAGGCTTTCGGATAACGCGAGTGCCTGTGGATGCTTACGGCATGGTCGATCCTGCGGATGTCGAAAAAGCCGTCCGTGCCGACACCTTTTTGATCACCATCATGCACGCGAATAATGAAGTCGGTACGATTCAGCCGATCGCCGAAATCGCCCGCATTGCCGAAAAGCACGGTCTGTTGCTGCATACAGATGCGGCGCAGTCGATCGGCAAAATTCCGGTGCATGTCGATGAACTGGGCGTTGATCTTTTGAGCATTGCCGGTCACAAGCTTTACGCCCCCAAGGGCGTTGGGGCGCTTTACATCCGCCGCGGCACTCGGCTGGCAAAATTTATGCACGGCGCCGGCCATGAACGAGGGCAGCGCGCCGGAACGGAGAACGTAGCTGCGATCGTCGCTTTGGGTAAAGCCTGTGAGCTGGCCGGTGCCGAACTCGAAGAGCGGATGGCCAAAAGCAATCGTCAAAGCGGACGCTTGGCGCAGGCGCTTCTCGACATGCCCGGAGTGCGGCGCAATGGTCACCCGCAGCAATGCCTACCCAACACCGTCAGCCTCAGTTTCTACGGGCTGGACGCCAACACGATTCTTTCTGCGCTCGATCAGATTGCCGCCTCCGCCGGCGCCGCCTGCCACGCAGCGGACGTCAGCATCTCGCATGTACTCCAGGCGATGAACGTGCCGATCGATTGGGCGCGCGGCACCATTCGCTTTTCCTTGGGTGTCCCGACAACCGATGAAGAGATCGAGCGGGCAATCGATTTGATTCAGTCCGTCATTAGGCAATTGCGGGGAGAAGCCGAACAGGAGATACGCGGCGAAGAAATTCGCCTGACGCAGTTTACGCACGGGTTAGGCTGCGCCTGCAAGATGCGTCCCCAGCTCTTGGAGCAGGTGTTGGCAGCCATGACGCCGCCGCGGGATGCAAAGGTTCTCGTAGGCCTCGAGTCCTCGGACGACGCTGCAGTTTATCAAATCGACTCCTCAACGGCGATCGTGCAGACGGTCGACTTTTTTACTCCGATTCTCGATGACCCGTACCAATTCGGCGCAGTAGCGGCGGCAAACTCGTTGAGCGACATCTATGCCATGGGCGGGCAGCCGCTCTTCGCCCTGAATATCGTCGCCTTTCCGTCCGCCAGGTTACCGCTTTGGGTTCTGCAGGAAATTCTGCGCGGCGCCCGCGACAAAGCGGACGAAGCCGGTGTCGTCATCATCGGCGGGCACACGATCGACGACACGGAGCCGAAATACGGTCTGGCTGTCACCGGTCGGCTGAATCCGAATCGCATATGGCGCAACATCGGCGCAAAGCCCGGCGACGCTTTGGTATTGACCAAGCCGATCGGCACCGGTGTCCTGACTACCGCACTCAAGCGCCGCATGATCGATGCCGGCACGGCAAGAACAGCTTTTGAGGTCATGGCTTCACTGAACCGAACCGCCGCCGAGATTGCCGCGCAGTTCCCGGTGCACGCGTGCACGGACGTGACCGGTTTTGGGCTTTTGGGTCATCTTTTGGAGATGGTAGGCGGCAGCGGTGTAAGCGCATTGGTCCGAAGTGAAGATGTGCCGCTGCTTCCAGCAGCGTCGGAGCTTGCCGCCGCAGGAGCAATTCCCGGCGGCACCGAAAGCAACCTGGCCTATCTGCGCGATTATGTCGAGTTTTCGAAACGGCTTTCTCCCACCCTTCGGCGGCTGCTCGCCGATGCGCAAACCTCCGGCGGCCTATTGTTTGCTTTGGATTCCGACTCGGCAATGCGGCTCGCCGCCGCTTTGCATCGCGCTGGCGTTTCCGCAGCAATCATCGGCGAGATCATCGAAAAAAAGGGTAAAAGCATTTATGTACAATAAGTTCTGCAAAAATGCCTTGATTTTAAAGTCGTTTAAAAGTATATTTTCCGGCTTTATTCATTTTGCTCCAATGGGCAAAATTTTTCCAGATGCACATTTGAACGAAAAAGAGCCCGCTGCAAAGGTCGGCGGGTAAGGACCACAAACCGAGTCTAAGGACTCGCCTTGAAAGAGGACGGCTATGGCGGTAATGAACAAAATGCGCGAAAGCATGAAGACGATCCTGATGATCCTTGTGCTTGCGTTTATTGCCACGATTGTATTCGACTGGGGAATGGGAGGTTTCCGGACGCGCGGCCGCGGCGGTGCCCCCCACGGTGTCATCGCCCAGGTCAACGGCGAGGATATCCCCTATGACGAATTCAGCAGGGCTTATCAGCAGGAGCTGAAGCAGCAGCGCGAACAGAGCGGAGAGGAACTCGAAAACTATCAGCTGCAACAGATCGAAAATCAGGTTTATGAACGGTTGATCCAACAGCGACTGCTGCGCAAAGTGGCGGATAGAATGAAGTTATCTGCGACTGACGAAGAGATTGGGGAAGAGTTGTGGAACAATCCGCCCGAATTTATCCGTCAATCGCCGGCTTTTATCGATTCGACGACAGGAACCTTCAGCATGCAGCTCTACCAGCAGGCGCTGGAGAATCCCCAGCTCGATCGTCAATGGGAGACCGTGGCCGAGTATCTGCGCACAGTTCTGCCTTTCCAAAAGCTCGGGGATCTCATTAATGCGACGCCCGTAGTGACCGACGACGACGCACGCATCGAGTATATCAAAAACAATATCAAGGCGCGGGTCAACTATCTCTTTTTCGACGCCTCGGCCTTTGCCGGAAAGGAAAACGAGCCGAGTGAGGCTGAGATCAAGGCCTACTATGAAAAGCATAAAGAAGAATATCGCGAAAAGGAAAAACGGGTCATCGATTATGTTCTTTTTGAGCTAAAAGCGTCGCCGGCGGACAGCCAGGCGGTTTGGCGGCAGGCGCAGGAGATTCTCGAGGATGCCCGTTCAGGCCGTAATTTTGCCGAGATGGCGTCGCTTTACTCGCAAGATCCAGGCTCGGCAAAGAGCGGCGGCGATTTGGGATGGTTCAAGCATTCGGCCATGGTCAAGCCCTTTGCCGATGCCGCATTTGCCGCCAAACCGGGCGAAATCGTCGGACCGGTTGCTTCCCAATATGGACTGCACATCATCAAAGTCGAAGACCGCCGCAAAGCCGACGGCGAGGATGAGGTAAAGGCGTCGCATATCCTCCTCAAAATCGAGCCGTCCACCAAAACACGCGAGGCGATTCGAGACGACGCCGCCTACTTGGCGGAAACGGCCAAGGAATCCGGCTTGAAAGCCGCAGCAGAAGCCGAGAAGCGCACCGTCCAAACTACGCCGCCCTTTGCGGCCGAAGGATTCATTCCGGGTATCGGCATGGAACCTCGCTTGGGACGGTTTGTCTTTCGCGCCAAGCTGAACGAAGTCAGCGACGTGATTTACACCGAGTCCGGTTATGTCGTCGCTCAAGTCACCAAGATTGAAAAAGAGCATATTCCGACCCTCGAGCAGGTGCGCAGCCGCATTGTTGCAGCGTTAAAAGCGGAACAGCGCACCGCATTGGCCAAGGCAAATGCCGAAGCGGCTTACAGGGCTTATCAATCCGGTACTCCGCTGGAGGTGGTGGCGCAACAGCACAATCTAACGCTGCAGCAAACGGACGAGTTCACTGCCGGACGCGCCATTCCGAATGTCGGCCGGGAACCGGCGTTTGCCGGAACGGCGCTGAGCCTGAACGTCGGCGAGGTGTCGCAGCCGGTTCAGGGCAGCCGCGGCTGGTACATCATCCAACTGGTCAGCAAAACGCCTTTTGACGAAAACGACTTTCAGCAGCAAAAGGATATGATAAAAGCTCAGCTTGCTGTTCGCCAACGCAATCAGGCGTTTTCCCAATGGTATGGCAACTTGAAAAAAGAAGCTAAAATTAAAGACTATCGATCGCTTTACCTTTAATCAAAAAAGCGGGCGTCGGAATCGCCCGCTTTTTTCGTTTTTAAGCAACCCTTACAACTTTCAAAGGGTGTTCCGTAACAGTGTCATGAATTCCATTTTTCAAAAACTGATAAAATTCCTTGTTGCCGCTTGCCAGGCGTTTATCATATCTTCTTGTCAGGAACCCCCAAACGCCCAACAAATACCGACTGATAATACAGATTTTCCTCTGGTCTGGCAAGATCAGTTCACTGATCTTGATCGTCGTCGCTGGGCACTGGGCGATTGGACGTTTAATTACAACCTATGCGAGTTTTCACCCGCCATGGTCCAGGTAACAGCCCAAGGGCTCGAGCTGCGCATCGCTCAAAAAGGTGCGGATAAAGGAAAATATAGAGAAAAGCCCTATTGGGGAGGCGAAGTCTACGGACTCGAGCGCTATCTCTATGGCCGCTTCGAAGTGGAAATGAAACCATTTTGTCCGCCGGGAGTAGTGGCCTCATTTTTTCTCATGTACGATGAGCGGGATGGACAGGGGAACAACATCGACTGGTACGAAATCGACATCGAATTCCCAGGAAGCACGCGAAAAATTTCCTATGCTCTACATTACGGCGAGGGAGGCGGCATTAAATCAGTTGTAAAAGAGGTGCCGCTCGACTTTGACGCTAGCGATCGATTCCATCATTATGCCATCGTCTGGAAGCCGGACTCCATTTATTTTACCATCGACAACAGACTCTCTGCAGAGTTTACGGAACCGTATGTTCTCAACCAGTTGAATCAGGCGATGAACATCCGTATGAATTATTGGGTATCGGAATCGAAAGAGTGGGTAGGGCGCTTCTATCCGAGTGTGCTGCCGATTACCAGCCTCTATCGTTCAGTCGCTTACCGTCGTTATCAAAAGACGAGGCCGATGAGCCGCTGATACAGGCACTTGGGATCTTTCCACCTCCCCATTTTTAAGCAAACCGAAAGAGTCGTTTTTAGAAAAACGACAGCGGATCGACGTCCACGACAATCTGCACCTGTTCGCGGCCTTTTTTGCCAAAACCGTCGAGCGCTCGACGCAGCGCGTCCTTCATTTCACGCCCGCCAGGATCCCTGCTTTTATCGCTCATCAACAAAAGATGTCTTCGGAAAAGATTCTGCACCTTGACCATCATCGGCGGCGCAGGACCCAGAACGCGAAAGGATCCATCGTCGGAAAGGAGGGATCTAAACCGCAGCGCGGCCTCCTCGACTTTTTTCTCTTCACGGCCTTTGAAAAGCACATAAATTAACCGGCTGTAGGGCGGATAGAGCAAAGCTCTGCGGTCGAGCAGTTCGGCCTTGAAAAACGAATCGTAATCGTGTTTTTGAGCAAATTGAAGGCTGTAGTGATCCGGCGACAAGGTTTGGATCACCACTTCTCCGGTTTTGTCTTTACGCCCGGCGCGGCCGGCAACCTGTGTAAGCAATTGAAAAGTCCGTTCGGCTGCACGAAAGTCCGGCAAAAGCAGCTCGGTATCGGCATTGATCACGCCGACCAATGTGACGTTGGGAAAATCGAGTCCCTTGGCCACCATCTGCGTGCCGAGAAGGATTTGGTGCTCGCCGTCGGCAAAACGCTGAAGGACTCTGTCATGAGCCATGCGGCCTTTAGTGGTGTCGAGGTCCATTCGCAGTGACTTTACATCTGGGAAAAAGAGGCGCAGCTCCTCCTCGACACGCTGCGTGCCGACCCCGCGCAAAAAGACGTCCTCTCCGCCGCATTGGGGACACCTATCGGGCGCTTTTTGCGTATAGCCGCAATAGTGACACTTGAGCAGACGACCCCGCAGATGAAACGTCAGCGCTGCATCGCATTGGCTGCACTTGGCCAAAAAACCGCAGCCTCGGCACTTGAACATGGTGGCAAAGCCGCGCCGGTTGAGAAAGAGAATGATCTGCTCGCCGCGGCCCAGTTTTTCCTCGATCTTTTGCCGCAGCAGCCTGGAAAAAATGGGAGCTTCACTGCGGCCGATGACCTTTGGTTCTTTGCGCAAATCGACCAGGTGGACCAGCGGCATCGGCACGTCATCGATGCGCTTCGGCAGCTTGAGCAGACGATATTTTCCGGCCAGAGCATTGTAGAACGTTTCGACGGAAGGGGTTGCAGAGCCGAGAATAACAACGGCATTCTCGAACCGACCGCGAACGACGGCGACATCGCGGCCATGATAACGCGGCGCCGGCTCCACCTGCTTGTAGGAAGGCTCATGCTCTTCATCGACAATGATCAGTCCGATGTTCTTGAGCGGCGAAAAGATGGCGGAGCGCGGGCCGATAACGATCTTGTGCTCGCCCTCCCAGGTTTTTCGCCACGAGTCGTAGCGCTCGCCCGGGGACATGCGGCTATGAAACACGGCGACCGCATTTCCAAAGTGCGCCCGAAAACGCCGCACGGTCTGAGGTGTGAGGGCAATTTCAGGAACCAGCACGATCGCCGTACGGCCCAAGCGCATGACGTGATGAATGGCATCGATATAGACCTGAGTCTTGCCGCTGCCGGTAACGCCGTGAAGAAGAAAAGTCTCGAACTTGCCGGCGTCCAAAGCTGCGGTCACGGCTTCAAGTGCCGCCTGCTGGTCGGGGTTGAGGGTCAATTTGGGCGGCTCCTCAACCTCGAGTTCCTGATAATATTCCCGCACGACTTCGCGTTTGTCGAGGATGATGAATCCCCGCTCCGCCAGCACCGTAAAGACGGCGTGATCGGCACCGGTGAGACGTCGAAGATCGGCACGCGAAAGCTCGCCGCCGACGACATCGAGCAATGCCGCCAGAACGGCCGCCTGTTTGGGCGCCTTGCTCTGCAGTTCCGAGATTATGCTGCCGATTTTGTCCAAAGTCAAATGAGGAGCCAGTCGCGCTACGATCTCGTATTTGGCCTTTACGCGCGGTTCAGGGAGCTCCAACTCGATGCGCACCAAACCTTTCTCGCGCAGGGGCTGCAGCGCTGCATAGACATTCTTTCCTAAATTGGCCGCCAAGCGGCTGATGCGCATGGGATTCTGCAGCGCCAGCCGGCGAATGATTTCAGCCTGCCGCGGCGCCCGTTCCTGCAGGGAATCCGCCAACTCCTCCGGTTTGGAATGCATCAGCCGGACGACGCGTTGGGAGTCGAGGTGTATTCCCGACGGCAACGCCGCCTTGAGCACTTCTCCCCAACCGCAGAGGTAATAGTCGGCAATCCAACGCGCCAACTGCAGCACCTGCGGCGTAAACAGGGGCGTAGGATCGAGCACTTCTTCGATCTCTTTGAGATCGCTCACTGCCGCCTCTGCGTTTCGCTCCACGACAAAACCGGTCAGACGCCTTCGCCCGAAGGGGCACAAAACCCGTACACCGGGCACCACGTCATCGCGAAATCGTTCGGGAATCCGATAAGTGAACGCCCGATCCAACGCCACGGGAAAGACCACCTGTGCATAGGGATTTTTAATCGGTTCGCTCATATACCGAATTTAAAAACAAATCCCTTGATTTCCTAACCGCAGGACGATCGGCAATCCGTCGGGAACTTGCCGTGGATTACAAGGTTGCAACAAAGCCGCGCGATGACAAAGCTGCTGCTTGTTTGTTGTCAGGGTTTTGTTAAATTATTGTTGAGCAAAACACGGAGCAGGAACAATGAAACTTACGGTCATGCTTTTCATTCCCTTTTTTCTTTTCCTCAGTACCATCGGTTGTGCGAAATTCGATCCTTACAAGCCGTTGACGGCAGAAGAAACACAGGCTCTATTGGTCAAGGCCAAGCAATCAAGCCGACCTGCCGAGCCGGACCGCATTCTCTCTTCCGAGGAAATCGCAGCAGTCTTAGAACGCGTCAAGGCTACGCCGGTTGAACCCGTTGATCCCCGCGAAGCGGCTATCCTCGAGACCAATTACGGCGTCATTGTCATCGCCTTTTATCCCCAAGAAGCGCCCGGCCACTGCAGCAATTTCAAACGGCTGGTCAAGGCGGGCTATTTTGACCAGACCCGTTTTCACCGCATCATCGACGGCTTTGTAATACAAGGCGGCGACATATTAACCCGCGATGAGGATCCAATGAACGACGGCAGCGGCGGTCCCGGCTATACCATCCCTGCCGAATTCAACGGCATTCCTCATGATCTCGGCATCGTCTCAATGGCGCGCGCACAAGATCCGAACAGCGCCGGTTCGCAGTTCTTTATCTGCCTTTCCCGCGAGCGCACCCGTTTTCTCGACGGCAAATACACGGTTTTCGGCCAAGTCATCGGCGGTCTGGATGTCGTGCAGAAAATCGGCCGCGTGCCGGTCAAAGAAAGTCCTTTTGGTGAACCCTCTTCTCCGATCGAACCGGTTGTGCTTAAACAGGCCTTTTGGATCAAACGCTGAGGAACGTCGCCATGTCCTTTTTCAATCGTCTGACGGTTCTTTTGCTTTTTGCAGCATCTCTCTGTTTTAGCGCCGAAAAGTATTGGATCTTTTTCAAGGACAAAGGTCCGCAGAATCCGGAAGGTCTGCAGAAAGCGCAGGCGGAGCTCAGCCCCCGCGCTCTGCAACGTCGAGCCAAGGTGATGCATCCGCTCACTGATCCAACCGATCTGCCGGTTTATTCAGGTTATACGGAAAAGCTGAAAAGCCTCGGCATCGAGCCGATCGTAACGTCCAAATGGCTGAATGCCGTGAGCGCGCGGGTAGAGAGCGATCAGTTACGTGAGATCCGGTCTCTTCCTTTCGTCGACAAGGTGCAGCCGGTTCTGCGCGGAAGACATCGTCCGCAACCTGAAGAAGCAACGGCGCTCTCCAAGCGGCAGGTTGCCGGCGACGCACCCATTGATTACGGCGCTTCCTACATCCAGAACGCCATGATCCGCGTGCCCGAAGTGCACGCCTTGGGATTGACCGGCGAAGGGGTGATCGTCGCCTTGATGGATGCCGGATTTTCCGTCAAACACCCCGTCTTTCAACACATGAACATCCTTGCCAAGCGGGATTTCATCAATAACGACGACGAAGTAGATCAACAGCCTGGAGATCCCTACGGACAGCACGACCACGGCACAAAGGTTCTTTCCATCCTCGGGGGTTATGCTCCGGGTTATCTGATTGGACCGGCGTTCGGAGCTACGTTCATTCTCGCCAAGACCGAAGACATCAGCAGCGAAACGCCGGTGGAAGAGGACTATTGGATTGCCGCCGCCGAGTGGGCCGAAGGCTTGGGAGCCGACGTGTTCAACACCAGCCTCGGTTACATCGACTGGTACACCTATGCAGACATGAACGGACGTACGGCGCCGATCACCATAGCGGCGGATCTGGCGGTTCAGAAAGGCGTGGTTGTGGTCTGCTCGGCAGGCAACGAGGGCAACAGCCCTTGGCGGTACATTACGGCACCGGCGGACGGTTTCGGCGTCATTGCCGTGGGAGCCGTCGGCGCCGACAGTGTGATTGCCGGATTTAGTTCCCGCGGACCCACCAGCGACGGCCGCATCAAGCCGGATGTGGTCGCCTTGGGAGTCGGCGCAACCTCGGCGCAGTCGAGCGGTTCCGGTTACACCACCGGAAGCGGCACCTCCTTTTCATCACCGCTGGTTGCCGGTGCGGCTGCTTTGATTCTGCAGGCCCATCCGCATTTAACTCCGCTTCAAGTGCGCCAAGCTCTTCTGCAGACGGCCAACCGCGCCGCATCGCCGGACAATGTATACGGCTTTGGGCTCGTCAACGCCCTGGCTGCGGTCAATTATTGGGGTCCGGTCGGCAATCCCGCCGAAGAGACCCGATTCCTGAGCTTTTATCCGAACCCTTTTTCTCCGCAGGCACACGGCGGCAGCAGCAAATTCGTTTTCGATCTTAAGGAACCGGCACCTGCTCAGATCGATCTTTATAATCTTCGCGGCCAACTCTTAGGCCGAATCGTCGACGTCAGACTGCCCGCTACGCGCGCGGCTTCGGTTTCGTGGGACGGAAGAGCGCCGAACGGCATCCCTCTGCCATCCGGAGTGTATTTTTGCCGCATAAGGATCGGCGAAAAAGAGCAGATGACAAAAATCACCCTATTGCGTTGATCAAAACCGGAATGTTGAAGCGGCCGATTGCTTTAGCGCTTGGGGGAGGCGGCGCCCGCGGTTTTGCCCACATCGGCGTACTGCGCGCCCTGGAGAAAGCCGAGCTGCCGATCGAACTCATCGTCGGCACCAGCATGGGCGCCGTTGTCGGCGGCCTCTATGCTCAGCTCGCCGACGCTGCAGCCGTTGAGGGTAAAATACGCTCTTTTCTCGACTCGCCGCTTTTTCGCGAGGCGAACTCGGTCGAAAAAAAACCATCTTGGGCCGACGACGCACTCGAGCTGCTGCTCTCGCAACGCGATAAAAACGAAAATCAGCTTGAGCAAATGAGCGTGATGACCATCCGATTGAAGGAAGCACTCGAAGAGCTGTTTCCGCGGCCGCTCATCGAAGAGTGTCGGATCCCTTTTGCCGCCGTTGCAGCCGACTTGCGCAGCGGCGAAGAAGTAGTCGTTCGCCATGGGCTCATAGCCGATGCCGTGACCGCCAGTTCAGCCATGCCGGGCATTTTTGCGCCGCTGGAAATCGGCGTGCGGCTGCTTGCCGACGGCGCCGCCGCTTCGCCCGTTCCCGTACGCGCCGCCCGCACCCTTGCCCCCGACGCCTGCATCGTCGCCGTCGACGTTTCGGCAGGACTCTCGGCATCATTCGATGAAAAGAACCCCTTATCCCTATTGATGCGCTCATTCGCCGTCACCGGCGCCTGTCGTCATCGCGACTTGATCGCAGAGGCAGACGTTCTCATCCGGCCGCACGTTAAATGGTTCAGCTGGCGCGAGTTCGAAGAGTTCGAAGCTTTTATCGCTGAGGGTGAACAGGCCGCCGTTCGCGTCCTTCCGCTCCTCAAAAAGCAATGCAAAAGCCTTTTATAGACTTTCAAACTATCCCCTTTTTTGCTGCCTGAACGGCCTTTCTGCGGAATAATTCTCCGCACCGCAACGTTGCCCAGCCTGTCGATTAACCTTCTTTTATTCAGAGAGGATCGTTATGAAAGCATTTGCTCTCATCTTTCTTTTTGCTCTTTTGTCGGGAGCATCGGCGGAGGGCGCCGATCAGCTCCTCAGCATCGGGCCGCGGCTGCAGAAATCCGTCGGTCTCTATTGGGAAAACGGAATTGTCGTCGAGTACAGCAACTCCAAGCTGTGGGACGGCCGCCTATCCTTCGGCGCCGCGATTTTATCCTCGCGCCTGGGCAGCGCATTCCACTCCAACGCCGTCAAACAGGAAGAGTATTTGCTGTCCGCTGCTGCCGTATTTAGACAGGAGCATCTGATAAGGCCGCTGGTGAAAATGCACCTCGGCTGGTTTCATGCCGATTATGAGGTCGAGCTGTTCGACGCTCTGCCCAACAGCTCATTTCTCTGGTCGTTAACCGGAGGCCTGCAGATCCGTCCGCATATCCCCGCGGTGCTGGAACTCGGACTCGGTTATAATCTCATCACGGGCAACGGCGTATCCGGACCCGGTACGCTCTATCCTCTGTTCTACCAAATCACCCTAAGCTGGGTCATTCTCGGAGGAGGCCGGCCATGAAAAAGCTGATCGTTTTGTTTGCAACTGCAGTTCTGCTCGTCTCCTGCAGCAAAAATCCGGCAATCGACTCGGAGACCATGCTGGACGGCGAGAAAATCTTTGACCCCTCTCTTTATGCACCGGAAAAATATCTGGTTTCGGCGGCCAATCCTTATCCTACGGAAGCCGATCTGCAGACGCCGGTCATTATCGCCGCGCACGGATATTCTGCAACGACCTTCGAGTGGGATGAGCTGCGCGCCTGGAGCCGCGAACACGGCGGCTTTCTACTTTCGCAGGTCCTGCTCGGCGGTCACGGACGCACCTATCAAGAGTTCAAACGCTCCACCTGGCGCGATTGGCAAACTCCGATCCTTGAAGAATATCAAAAGCTGGAGCAGCTTGGTTATCGAAAAATCTCTCTCCTCGGCTCTTCCACCGGTTGCGCTTTGATGCTGGAATTGGCGGCATCGAGAGCGTTTGACGGCAGACAAACGCCCCGCCATTTTATCTTTATCGATCCGATTGTCATTCCTTCGGACAAACTGCTGTCGTTGGTCGATTTCGTCGGCCCGATGCTCGGCTATACCGAGACCTCGCCTACACCGGAAGAGGAAGGCCGATGGTATCACTATCGACCTTATGAAACCCTGCAGCAGTTGAACGAGGTGATCAATCGCGTGCGAAAGCAGCTGGAAGCCGGCGTCACTCTGCCGGATAACGCGCGCATGAAGGTCTACAAGGCGATCAAGGATCCCAGTGCCGATCCGGTCTCGGCGGTGCTGATTTACAAAGGCGTGCGCACCTCAAACGGCGGCCGCATCGACGTAAAGATGGTGAACACGGATCTCCATGTCTTTACCCGACTTGCCGGTCGCGAAAAAGTCACCGAACGCGACCGCCGCATTCAAGAAGAAACCTTTGCGGAAATTCGGGCGATGGTTTTAGCGCAGGACTGATCGAATGGCAAAGGCTGCGCCCCTTACAGGAAGCACGGGACGCAACCTTCAAGTCAGGCGGTTTCTGTGAATTCGCTCGAACTCGAGTTTTTCGAAAGGTATAGGGTGCGGTGATTCCGCCGGATAACCGATCGCGACGATGCAGCCGACGCGCAGGCTTGCCGGTATGCCCAATACTGCATGCACATAGTCCTCGGCGCTCTGCTGCGAGTCGTGCTCCCGCAGACGAATTTGCACCCAACAGCTGCCCAGTCCAAGCGAAAGCGCCGTCATCTGCAACAGGATGGCGGCGATGGAGCTGTCTTCAATCCAGACATCGGAAACCGCCTCGTCGGCGAGGATGACGACGGCCAGAGGTGCGCCGGCCATAAAAGCGGAACCGTGCCGCTTCGCACGACTTAATTGCTTCAACAGCTCCGGTTCATCCACAAAAGTGAACCGGAGAGGCCGACGGTCGCGCGAAGACGGCGCGCGCAGCAGCGCCTCGGCTAATATCTGCCGCTTTTCCTCTTCGATCGGTCGGCGCTCAAAGCGTCGCACGCTGCGCCGCCGACGCAACAGATCGATCATCCCTTCGCCCATATTCAAAAACCGGCGCCTTTCACCTTGGTCTTGACGCGGCACAACAACATGTCGGCGGTAATAAATAAACTGCTTCCATCCGGGCCGCCGAAACAACAGTTGGAAGTCGCTTCACCGACGGCAATGATGCCGAGCAGTTCCGCTTTCGGCGAAAGAATCAGCACGCCGCCCGGACCGGTCGCCCATAGGTTTCCATACTGATCGACGGTCATGCCGTCGCAGCCGCCCCATCGGCCGGCGCGGCGCAGCTCGCCGGCATCGTAAAAGATTCGACCGTTCGAGGTGCTGCCGTCCTCGGCAACATCGAAAGCCATCCAGATTGCTTCCTGTCCGGAATTCGCCACATACAAGGTCTTTTCATCCGGCGAAAGATGAATGCCGTTGGGAAAGGGCAGCTCTTTGGTCACCAGCGAAATTCTGCCGTCCGGCGCCAAATGAAAGACGCCGCTGAAGGGCAGCTCTTTAGTCGGGTTGGCGTTAAGGTCTTTGAGTCCGTACGGCGGATCGGTAAAGTAAATGTGTCCGCTGCGGCTGATCACCAAGTCGTTCGGACTGTTGAAGCGCTTGCCTTCGAATCGGTCCGCCAAAACGCTTTTTGTCCAGTTTTCGGTGTTAAGCTGAGCAATACAGCGGTTGCCGTGATCGCAGAGTACCAGCCGACCGGTCTGCGGATGGATGTAGAGACCATTGCAGCCGAGTTCACGTCCCGGCGGATTGTCGCCCAGCGCATAACCGGCGGGACGCAGATAAATCGACAAGCCGCGCTCCTCGTCCCAGCGCCAGCAGGTGTTCTGCGGAATATCGTTGAATAAGAGATAACCGCCGTCTTTGACCCAAACCGGACCCTCGCTCCAGTCAAAGCCTTCGGCGAGCACTTCAATGACGGCATCTGCCGGCAACAGCTTATCCAGATTGGGCGAAAGGCGCTCGATTTTGCCGACGGTGCGAAAATCGGCAGCCGTCAGTTGTAGGTGGAGGACAAAAAGAACAGTAAAAACCATTCGTTTCATGGCTGCTCCTTTCCAATTTCAATGGATGCAAACGGTTCAATGATTTCGGCTTGGGGAAACGCGGCACGAACAACATTGAGATTGTGCGCGAGAAAGAGCAGTTTGACGTTGGCACCGGCGTCGATAGTGAAATAAATGCCGACGCCGTCTTGCCGCAGTCGCCAGACGGTTTGAAAGGCAGAAATGGTTTCAGGAAGCCAGTAGAAAACCGGCGGTCGCGAGTCGATCATGGTTGCATGCATGGCCAAAGCATTCGCTTCCGCGATCGTTCCCAAGAGCTGAAAATCGCGTGCGGCAATCGCGCGTTTTAATTCGGCCAGATCATTTTCAGCGCGCTGGGGCCAAAGCCGATAAAAAAGTGAAGTGCGCACGGTCTGCTTCATCCCGGCCGTGGAACCGATCGGCTTGGCAACGGCGGAAAGGACAACGGCTCCGATGCGCAGTTCCGGCCACTCTATCGATAACGGCGCGGCATAGCTGTCCAGACCGTCTTTCCGCTCGCCGGCGAACCATTCGACAAAGCCGGTAAACACCGAACGGGCGGCGCTGCCGCTTCCCAAGCGCGCCAAAATGGAAAGCGCACGCCCGTCTAATTCCCAGCCGAAAAGCCGATTCAAGGCCATCGCCAGCGCGGCAAAACCCGACGCCGAACTGGCCAGGCCGGCGCCTGTGGGAATGGTGTTTTCCGTTTCAATGCGAAAACCTGCGTTTGGTGGTCGAAAAAGATCAAGATAAGCCGAGACACGGCGGGCAAAAGACTCTTCCTGCGCCAATTTTCGCCCGTTTAAAATCACCTCGTCGCCGCCCTCCGTAATGGAGAGGCGTGTCCGCGTTCCCAATCTGCCGAGCGAAACCGACAGACTGCCGTTCATCGGCAGATTGAGCTCTTCATTCCGTTTTCCCCAATATTTGCACAGGGCAATATTGACCGGTGCAAAGGCCTCGGCTCGGCTGTTTTTCGGCTGCAGGCGGTCGCCGATCAACGCCCGTACGGTCTCCTGCTTAGTCAATTCGTATGCCCTCCCGACTCATTTGAATGGGCAGAACCTCATAGCCGCAATCGACGCCGGCATCACCTAATCCGACGACGCAGTCGCCCAATCCGGACCCGCTGATTTTTGCGCCTAAAATTCCCGGCTGCGCGCGCAGCGCGTAGACGATCTGCGCCAGGCGGGCGTTGCTCACGCCGATGGCGTCCATCAGTCCCTGGTTCAAATTCAGCAGCTCGCCGAAGGTCCGCCAATCGTCGGCACGGATCGCTTCCGCAGCCCACAACGCACTCTTGTCCATGATGCCGAAAATTGCATCGAACAACTCGGAGAAACGACGGCGGCTTTCTTCCACCCTTGCAATGACCTGCGTGGTCGGGGTTTTTGCACCTGAATAAACCACAGAGATCGGATAGAGATTGTCCAGCCGTTCGCATGTAAACGGCTCGGCGCGGTAGAGAAGAACGCCGCCAAAAACTGAGGCAGCCAGATCGGCGCCTGAACCGGTTCCCTGAACGCTGCGGATGACCTGTAACCCAAAGTCAAACACTTTTTGCCTTTCGACATTCTTCAGGGTCAACTGACAGAGGGCGGCGCCGACTGCAGCAGTCACCGCAGCTGATGAGCCGAGACCGACGTCCGCCGAAAAATCGGAATGGACCTCGAGTTCGAGGCCCGTCGTAAGGGGCTGCGGAAATTGGTTAACAGCGGCCAGGATAAAGCGAAACTGCGGTGAGGGGCTTACGCTGTCGAGCGTCGCCTCATAGTTTCCCAAAGCCGAACGAATGATCAACCGGCGATCCTGGCGCGGCGTAACGATGATCGAAAGTCGTTGCGATACGCCACAGACCAGGCAGTGGCTGCCATGCAGCACGGCGTGTTCTCCCAGCAGCATCAGCTTGCCGGGTGCAGAGACCCTAAACGAGGCGCGCGCCATGCGGCTCTCCTTTTAAGGATAACAAGCGATAGCCAAAGTCTTTAGCCAATCGCTGCGTCGACGGCTCATCATGAAAGACGATCACCATGCCGGCGGCGTTACCGCGGATCGAGCCGGCACCTGAGATTTTCGCCGCTCCGCCTTCGGCTTCGATCCGCTCGATAAATTCCTGCACGCGCGGCGGCGTAACGCCGATGCGGCAAAGCAGTCGGTGATTGCTCCGCACGGCGTCGCGCACACCGGCAGCGTCGCCATTTTCCAGCGCTTGACAAAGCGCCCTAGTCACCGCGGCAAAGTCTTTTGCAAGCCTGCCGTCGGCAAACTCTTTGGCCGCAGCAATAACGCATTCGCCGGTGGTTGCCTCAGGTTTGCCGGTATCAACTGCTAAAAAAGGCAGATCGGATTGCGGAAGCGGTTCTGCACTGCCTTTTTGAAACAGCACAAATCCGCCGTGCAACGCCAAATAAGGATCCAAGCCGCTGGAGCGGCCATGCTGAAGATTCTCCGCCTCCAAAGCGAGGGGAAAGACCTTATCCGCTTGGAAAGGAATATCGAAAAACTCATGGAGAACACGCAGCACGGCAAGAATCACTGCCGCTGAAGATCCCATGCCGCTGCCGATGGGCAGATCGGACTGCAGCCTAAGCCGTAAACCGCGTGGAAATTTCAGCCCATATGTGCGCTTAAAGATGTGGATCAGGTAGATTAACAGAGCCGTCGGATCATTGGATCGTCTCTGGTCGATTTTGGATAAAGTCTCAAGCTTATGGTAAAATTCGGACTCGGACAAAGAGAAGTGCAGGGGATAATCGCCCAAATAGAACTCGAGATCATCTTTAATTAATTCAATTTCCGCATAGGCGAAGCGATTGACCGCAGCGGCCAAAGCCGGCGCGCCGTGTACCACGGCGTGTTCACCGCTAAGAATCAGTTTTCCGGGCGCTGCAGCCCTCAATCGACCACCTCGTAGAGCCGTTTGTGTTCCTTTATTCCGGCAAAGCGAAAGCCGCCCGTACGGTACTTTGGCGTAACGACCGGTGTACCGTCGGTGGGCAGATTGGACTTGTAAGTATAGAAATCGCTATAAGCGGCGTAATCCAGCTCTTGACGTTCTTCGATCAGACGCCGATGCGCCTCGACCTTGAGGTATTGCTGATAGCCCGGCAATACCACACCACTGAAAAATTCACCGACGCAGCCGGAACCGTAGCTGAACAGACCCACCCGCCGTCCCGTCAAGTCGACTGTCGAACATTCAAGGAGAGAAACGAGCGCCATAAAAACCGAAGCGGCATAAGTGTTGCCGATGATGCGTTGGTAGACGGCAGCGTCTTGAATTTTATCTTTCCACTCCTCCTCGGGCAGATCGCCGAAACCTGCATGCTTGACCAAAAAAGCATGCGCCTTTTCTCCCATCTTGGAAAAGGGCAGATGATAGACAAAGCGATCGAAATCATGATAGCTGCGCCCTGTAAGATGACAATACTGGTTCCAGGCTGAAGCCAAGGCGCGCAAGTAAATTTTTACGGAATATTTGCCGTCGACGAACGCCTCATCGCGATAATTGGGTCGCCAGAAATCGAATACATCTTCGGTATAAAGGCCGCTCGTGGAATCGAAAGCCAACAGACGCGGCTGCGCCGAGAGAACCAACGCGACCGCGCCTGCGCCCTGCGTCGGCTCGCCGGCTGAATCGAGACCGTACCGAGCGACGTCTGCGGCAACCAGAAGAATCTTGCGCTCCGGGTGCTGCATGAGATAGGGAAGCGTCAACATCAATCCGCCGGCCCCGCTGTAGCAGGCCTGTTTGAGTTCAATGACGCGCATGTTTTTCGGCAAATCCAGCAGTCGATGCAGCCAAGTGCCGGCGGCTTTGGACTGATCGATGCCGGACTCGGTTGCGAACAGCAGCGTATCAATTGCATAAGAGTCCACATCCGTCAGGGCTTCGCGGGCAGCATTAGCCGCCAACGTCACAATGTCTTCATCCGGAGGCGGCGCCGCCATTTTTTCCTGCCCGATGCCAACATAATATTTGTTCGGGTCCTCATTTCGGTGCACTGCCAGAGTTTTCAAGTCGATATAATAGTTGGACGTATACATGCCGATTGCTTCGATGCCGACCTGCATGTTGAGCTCCTCTGCTGAATTTGAAAAAGTTATTTGGGGAAACGATCCTGCCATTCACAGTCGCGCAAAATCAGGATTCCATAATAACGAATCGTTTTTCTTCAGTTGGTCTGTATTCGAGACACCCAAAAGAAACATGGCAACGACAAATTCTTTTTTGAGCCGTTCGATGACGCGAATCACCGCTTCTGCTGATTCCATGGCCGGTTTGAGAAAGGGTTTGGCCAGACCGCAAAGCGACGCTCCTAAAATGACCGCCTTGACCATATCGATACCCGAGCGGATGCCGCCGGAGGCGACGAGCGTCACCCGATCGGTCAGCGGCCTTAACGCGTAAAGTGCCAAAGGCGTGGGATTGCCCCAATCCTGGAACAGCAGGCCAAGATCGTCCGCCTCCTCCTGCCGCCGAAAATGCTCGATGCGGCTCCAGCTTGTGCCGCCGCTACCGGACACGTCGATATAACGGATGCCTTGGGCCGCTAAAAGATTCGCATCGGCGGGCGAAATCCCGGCTCCCACCTCCTTGACGATCACCGGCACCTCAAGATCTCGGGCAACGGCACCAATCTTGGCCGCAAGTCCGCTGAAATCGACGTTCCCTTCCGGCTGCACAGCCTCCTGCAGGGGATTGAGGTGAAGGTAAAGCGCATCAGCTGCGACGGCCTCGACGGCGCGGCGGCAATGATCGATCGTAAAGCCGTAATTGAGCTGCACCGCCCCCAGGTTGGCAAAGAGCAATGCATTGGGGGCAAATGGCCGCAACTCGAAACTGGGCCGCGCTTCGGGATGTGTAAACATGACCCGCTGCGATCCCACGCCCATCGCCACCCCGCAGGTTTGTGCTGCCGTCGCTAAATTCCGGTTGATGACCATCACCTTTTCCTGCGAACCGCCGGTCATCGAAGAAATGAGCAGGGGAAAGGAAAGCTTTTTGCCCATGAATTCGATCGAAGGATCGATCTCATCGAGATTGACTTCCGGCAGAGCCCTATGCACGAGATGAATGCGGTCGAAATAATGTTTGGCGCGGTCGGTTTGCTCGTCGTTAAGGATGACCGAAATGTGTTCCAGTTTGCGGTCGTTGGTCAGATGATCCGTCATTTGCGTTCCAAAGCTTCGTGAGCCCTCATCAGCTCGTGCGGCTGGGTCAAAGCGGCCAGCAAAGAAAGTTCACCGGCAAGCACCGTCGCCGCGGCAATCACTGCCAGTCGACGGCCGTTTTCTCCCGGCATCCTCTGTTCCAGGCAGCCAAGCCGTTGCAAATTTTCGACGACAAAAGGCAGCCCTTTTCCTGCGCCCACGGTGCCGACAATCAAATGCGGCAGCGTAACGGCAAAATAGAGATTCTCTTCCCTTACTTCGGCGTTGACGAATCCTTGCGAACCTTCGACAATGTTCGCGGCGTCCTGACCCGTCGCCAAATAAAAAGCCAGCAGCATGTTGGCAAAGTGAGCATTCGCCGCCCGTACACCGCCTGCGAGCATGGTTCCATAAAGATTCTTTTTGATGTTCAAATCGACCAGCTTTTCCGGCGTGGTTTTGAGAAACCGTCGGCAAAGTTTGGCGCTGATCGTTGTTTCGGCGATGACATACCGGCCGCGGCCCAAAATGCCGTTGACCGCCGACACTTTTTTATCGGTACAGTAATTTCCCGAAACGCTGACGTAACGAACCTGCGGAAACTCTTCCAGCAGTCGGCTCATGAGAGCGTCGGCCGCTTTGGTGACCATATTGTGGCCGGCAGCATCGCCGGTGCTCATGTCCAAGCGAATATAAAGCAGATCGGCAAGATTTTGGAAATGAAGATCGACAAAACGGGCGAATCGGCTGGTGCTCTCCGCGACCTGCGCCCATTCCGCCTTGCGGGCTTCCAGCTGCCGACGCACTTGCAGAGCGGTTTCCGCGTCCGTTGCCTGGACGAGAATCGAGCGCGCCATCCGTTCGTCGACAACCACGGCGCGAACACCTCCCGCCTCGGCCGTAACCCTCGCACCGCGCTCGACTGAGGGCCAGAGCGGCGTCTCGAAAGTCGCCAACGGCACCATCACCTCTCCGTCCATCACCGGCCCGACGATCTTGAGCGGCCCCACGCGCCGCATCGGGATTTCGGCGTGCTCCTCCGTTTGCTCCGCTCGATTCATTTACTCGCTCCTAATAGTGAGCTCATTTTGCTGCTCTGTTTTCATTGATGTTTTCTGCAAATGCCGTTTTTCAAATGTCCTGAATATGAAAACAACCAGCGCTCCGCTGATAAATCCAAGGAGTGCACCGGCCAGAACATCCAAGGGATAATGCACGCCCACATACACACGCGAAAAAGCCACCAAGACCGCGGCCAGGATGCATACAGTTCGCCACTGCGGATACAAAAACGCCAGAACCGTAGCGGCGGAGGCCGAGTTGGCCGCGTGTGAAGAGGGAAAAGAGGGCGAACGCGTGATGCCGGTCGGCAAGTGTACCATGCCGAGTTCGCCGTAGGTTACGCACGGTCTCTCCCGCTTGACCAACGGTTTAATGACCGATGATGAAAGTTGGTCGCTCAACGTCAATGCCGCCGCCAACAATAAAAGAGCCCATCGGCCTTTGCGGCCGCCTTTCCACAAAAGGCCCAGGATGATGATCACAAAAATGGGCGTCCAGTTACGCTGGTTGGTGATGAACGGCATGATTAAATCGAAAAAGAGGTTCTGAAGGTCGCGGTTGATGAGAAAAAAGATCTCCCGATCAATATTCAGAAGCCAACTCAGCATGGTGACTCCTATTTCCATTTGCTTGATAGAAACGGGCCGGCCGCCCCGAACAGCACTACATAAGGCACATGCAACAGCTCGGCAAGCGGCAGAATCCTGAGGCACTCGGTCCGCCGCATAGGAACGGCAAAACGATGCAACAGATAAAAATCAACGACAAGCTTGAAAATCATGGCGAAAAAAAACGGCATCCATCCGCATAGAAACGGCGCCGTAAAAAGTATAAAGTGATAGCCGTAAGCGGCAATCAAGGCAGCAACTTTGACGGGCGAGTAATAAAAACCCTTTGAAGCGTGTCGGAGCCGCTGGCGGACAAAATGGCGGAAATTTTGGGGACGATAGGTGGGGACAACCACACGTGCGTCAAAAGCGTAGCGGATTTTCCACTCGGTTGTTTGCACCAGCCCCAACAACAGGTCGTCGTCGCCGGAACGGTGACGCTGAATTCGTGTGAATCCGCCAACCTGTTGATAGACGGATTTGCGGTAAGCCAAATTTCGACCGTTGCAGGTAGCTGCGGCGTTCCAGCCGCTGCTGCCCGCCGCTATCGCCGCCAGGGACAGCGAGTCGAGCTGCATGAGGCACGGAAAAAATCCCTTTTTCAGCGGCAATTCTGCGGGCGAAAAACCGATGACCATACCGGTATCCGGTGTAAAATAGCCTACCATATCGCTCAGCCAATTCGGCGGCGGCAGGCAGTCGGCGTCGGTAAGGAGAAGAATTTCGCCTCTTGCTGTTTTTATGCCCAAATCGAGCGCCTGTTTTTTAGGCGAAGCGCTCGCATTTCGATTTCGACTATGCAGTAGAATAAACCTCTCATCGGGGTACGCTTCGACGAGCGCCGCTGTGGCATCCTCGGATTCGTCGTCTACAATAATGAATTCCGTGCATGAGCGCGGATAGTCCTGAGCCGCCAATGCGTCGAGAAGCGCCGGCAGATGCTTTTCTTCATTGCGCGCCGCAACGATAACCGATACCATCGGCTGTTCGAGGGTGCGTTCCGACGGGATACGCCGTAATCCGGCGCGAATCCACAACACGGCGGCTCCGTAGAAAAGCGAAAGTCCGACGAGAATCAACTCGGCGACCTGCATGGCTCCTCAGTAATCGCAATCGATGCGGAAACGCACCCAATGATGGAATCGAGATCGACCTGCCACAAGGTCGGCATTACGGACATCCTCATAATCGTAAGAAATGGAAACAAACAGATCACGGATCAATTGATCGACGATGCGAAATCCGGCGCCCGACCGCCTTTCAACGACTCCCTTGAGAAACTCTTTGCGATCACCCACATGCGGACGCGTGCGCGTGTCGGCCTCACCCGTACCTTTCCGGCTTAATCTACCGTTCAGCTCGAGGCGGAAATCGCGACCGAACTGTTTTCCGAGAGTAAACGAAAACTCGTCACTGTTCGGCCCCAATCGATTGCCGATGATCTGATCGTAATGAGTGTAAATATTTAGCGAATCCCAATGGCTATAGACGTAAGGAGAAATTTGGCCGTAGCGAAATCGAAGGTCGAGGCCGCGCAGGTTAAAGGCATCCGCCCACAAACCGCCCACGGCCCAAGCGAATTTGTTGCCGAAATAGTTCCTCCAGCTTTTGGTCGAGGTCATGTCATCGATATACCATTCGCCCGCAAGTGTAAGGCGAGGAAAGGCGGTTACCACCACGTCGGCAACGATGTTATTGTTGTCGCGGTCCCCCAAGTGGTGCTCTGCAAAATGATAAAAGGTCAGCGGATTGAGATAGGACGGCTCGACTCCTCGGCCGCCGTAAACGACCGTTTCGGCGAATCCCAAAGACAAACCCCGTAACAATTGTAAATCGAGTCGATGGGCGGCAAGGTACTTTTGCCCCAATGGGCTGCGCAGCCAGGCATGCATCGAGTTAAAAGAAAACTTTTTGAGTCGAAAGCCGAGTCGCAGCATATCGGCAGGCGGCGCATTCGAAGAAAGAGCAAACCCTTTTCCGATGAACGGTCCCCAGTCGAATTCATCCTTTCCGGCCTGCAGCCGAAATGCCGATTTTTGCCAAACAAAGTAAGCCGTTGTTTGATCGCGATAGACGTTGGCGCCTGAGGTTACGACCGGCTCCCCTTTAGCCGGATTGAAATTTTCGTCGTTCGGGTCTCGTTTCTCGCCCCGCGTCAGCGTATTGCGGGCGTGAGCAAAGAAGGCCAAGCTGTTGCCCAATTGGCCGCGCAAATTGCCGCCGAAGGTTGTATGCGAAAGCAATTGATCCGATGGGCCAGAGCTGCGACGGGAATCGATCTGCTCTGCGGCTAGAATATCGATGTGCAAAATTGTTTCCTGCTCGCGCAAAGTGTAAAAATGGCGCTCAGGCGTCGCATCTGCAGCCGATTCTCCCAATTCATCGCGAAAATCGCCGCGTAATTGCTCCAAAAGCTTTCGATCGCCGGTCGAAAACAGATGCGGCGATTTTTCCGCCGCTTGAAGAGACTGCCGAACCCACTCCGCCGCAATTTGCCGCGAAACCGGCCGCACACGCAGCTCCATTGCGTTAATGACGCCCAAAGCTTCCAAGCGTTCAAAAAACGGATAGGCCCAATGATTGAGAGGCAGGTTTGCCGTCGTTTCCCCGCAAGCGGAAAGAGAGGTCATTAACAGAATCAGCAGCGGTCTCAAATCCGGCCCTCGCTTTGTCGCTAAAAGATAGTACAAATCTTTGAAACATCAAACGTCCAACAGCGCTCAGTCAAAAAAGAAAAAGCGCTCAACCTCCCAGTGAGCGCTTTTTGCAGGCATAAGGAACCTGAAAGCGGCTGTCAGTATCCGCTTTCTTCATAAGGTTCATTGTCAATGTCTTCGAATTCGGGCGTATTGGGAACACCCAGCAGATCGACCGCCTTCTGCACCAGTACGTCCGGTTCGGTATCGCTCGGATAGAGAAAAGTGTTCTCGTCCAGCTGGTCGTGAAAAGTCGTCGAATCGTCCAGAATAACCAGGGGCGTATAGCGGCGATACTGTTTGATGGCTTTGAATTTTTTTAGTTTCGTCGCATCATTGGGGTCGGGTTGCCAAATAATCATCTGCGCGCTGAACCAAGCCAGCTCGCGCAAACCCTCCAGTACGTCTTTATGTTTTTTGACCTGAAACCGCTGACGCCTGAGTGCACTCGCCAGACGACTGCCCAGAACGCGGTCGGTTTCGATGATCAGGACTTGCGACATACCTTGCTTCCTTTCCGCTTGTGCTGTTCCTCACTGATTGAAATGCACGTTACAATTTACAAAAAATTCTGCAAAAATTCTATCAGTTTTCAACGGCAGAAAGCTGCAAATACGGAGAGAAGCTATTTGGTTATGAAGAGATAGGCGGTGTAGACCAGGTAAATAATGATAAAAAGCCAACCCTCCCGACGGCTGATTTGGCCTTTTTCTTTGACAAAGCTGCTGAAAAAGAACAACAGCGATGCAAAAGTCAAAACAAGAAAATCAAAATTAATGGAGGGGTTATAGGGTAAATCACGAATGATACCCGTACAACCGAGAACGAAAAAAATGTTAAAGATGTTGGAACCCACCACATTGCCGACAGCAATGTCGTCTTTCTTTTTATAAGAGGCCACGGCGGAAGTGACCAGTTCTGGGAGAGATGTTCCCAACGCCACGATGGTTAATCCGACGACCTTATCGCTGATGCCGAAAGCGCGGGCAATAATCACGGCATTTTCAACCGCCAACTTGCCGCCTAGAAAAAGGCCGGCCAAGCCGATCGCAATGAGGACCGTCATTTTGAAAACAGAAAGCTGTTTGGATGGCCGGAAATCAACTACCTGCACTTGAGCAATGGCAAAGTTGTAGATGAGAAAAAAGCCGAAAAAGCACAATAGAATCAATGCGTCATTGCGGGCAAGAAGGTTAACGCCTTGGCTGAACAGCGAGTCGTTAACCATCACAAAAAGCACAAAGATCGCCAACATCGAGTATGGAATCTCTCGCCAGATGGTATTGTGCTGCGTTTTAAGCGGCCGTATCGCCGCCGCTACCCCAAGTATAAGAAGAATATTGACGATATTGCTGCCGATGATGTTTCCAAAGGCAATGTCATTGACACCCTTTATGGCAGAGAGTACATTTACGATCAGCTCCGGTGCCGATGTCCCGAACGCCACAACTGTAAGGCCGATGACGATGGGTTTGATGTGCAGCCGCAACGCCAGCGCCGATGCGCCGTCCACAAGCCAATCTGCACCTTTTACCAGCAGCGCAAATCCCACAATCAGCAGAAAGAAGGCAAGCAGAAGCATTCGTCCGTCACCTAAACTAAAAAAGTAGATTTTAGATGTCTATCTCGAACTCATCGTTCCGTTTAGGAATAACGACTTTCCAGCCGAAATAGTTACGGATCTTGTCGGCCAAAGAGGCGGAGGCTTGCGGCTCTCCATGGACGATAAAAACGCACTCCGGCGGTCGATTGAATCCCATCAGCCAAGCCATAATCTCCTCATAGTCACCATGTGCGGAAGCGCCGTCGATATGCTCGACCTTGGCTCGAATCGGAACATCCTCACCGTGAATCCGCACGATTGGCGATCCTTCAAGAATTGTGCGGCCGCGTGTCCCCTCCGCCTGGTAACCTATGAACAGGATCGTATTCCTTTCGTCCGGCAGTCGTGCCGCTAAATGGTGGAGAATACGACCGCCTGTCGCCATGCCGCTGGAAGAAATAATAATCGCCTCTCTTTCAACGCTGTTAATGGCTTGAGACTGTTCCTGAGTGCGGCAAATATGCAGATTTTTCGGTTTGAACAAATTTTTCCCCCGATACACCTGCATCCGGCTCTGCAGGTCGAGATCTGCAGGATGTTTGGCATATACATCAACGGATTCAATGGCCATTGGAGAGTCGATAAAGATCGGAATCGGCGGAATAAGCTGCTTTTCCTGAAATTCACGCAGCAGATAAAGAAGCATTTGCGTTCTGCCCACGGCAAAGGCGGGAATGACAAGAACACCGCCGCGATCGATGCTCTCATTGACGACACGGACGAGTTCTGCTGCCGGATCTTGCGGACCGTGCAGCCGATCACCGTAAGTGGACTCTAAAATCAGATAATCTACGTTAAAGATTTGCGTGGGCGCCTTGAGCAGAGGCTGTTCGGCTCGACCAAAATCGCCTCCGAAAACCAATTTACGCGTTTTTTCCCCGTCCTCCCGCTTGATTTCAATAAAAGACGAACCGAGAATGTGGCCGGCATCCTTGAATTTGACGCGACGGTTTGGTATGGCGCGATAGTATTCCTGGCCGTAATAAAGCGGCTGAAAATATTTAAGCGCCTCCTCGGCATCGTCAACGGTATAGAGGGGCAGGGCCGGTTTGTGTTTGGTAAACCCTTTCTTGTTTGCCCACTTGGCATCCTCTTCCTGCAGATGCGCGCTGTCCTTAAGCATAATCTTACACAGATCATGGGTGGCATAGGTGCAGTAAACCGAGCCGCGAAACCCTTCACGGACCAGTCGCGGCAGCCAACCGCTGTGATCGATATGCGCATGCGTCAGAAAGACGCTCTCGATGCGTTCGGGCGGTATTTCGAAAGGCTCCCAATTGCGCAGGCGATCCTCCTTTCGCCCCTGGAACATGCCGCAGTCGATTAAATAGTTTTTTCCGTCTACAGTCAACAAATGCCGCGAACCGGTTACCGTCCCTGCTGCACCGAGAAATGTCAATTTGGCCATTGCTCGCCTTTCGAAAACAATCGCTGAATCGTTTTTTTCCTCATCGTTAGTGTACGAAAGCAGCCGCTAAAAAGCAATCGCTTTTTGGCTGCTCCCGTATTTAAACGGAAGCCGGCACGGATAGTACCTTTGCGGTGAACAGTGTGATCGACGCCGTGCTCGCATGCGACTAAAAATGAAAATCGATGTGTATGTTTTTCCCCTGAGCCCGAAAAGTGCGTCGATTCGTGCCTTATTTTGCGGACATATTGTGGTTACGTCCTGGATGCCCGAATCCTGAAAGAAAAATCAAACGTCGGATTACCTTCAACACAATTAAAATCTCTTACCGGTGTGCTAACACCGAGATCATTCAACATTAAATAGAAAAAATATTCGTCCAAAAGCTTGCGCTCGAATCTTCGAGACGTTTCTAACTTTTAGCAAAAATGGGCAAAAAGCAGAACATGCCGTTCTAACCGGCATTATTCTGTCCCGCAACATTCGTGCGCGCTTTTACCTTCGACGCTGCAGTGTCCGCCGCCGCAGCAGCCTTCCGGGCGCTCTTTGTACCGGCTGAATTTTAATGAAAGAGCAAACAGAACAAAAACAACGAAAAATATTCCGACAATAATTAAAAACTGCATCATCTCCTCACTTTTGTAAAAATGCCTCAAAGGCGCGGTTCATTTGTTCAACAAAACCCTGCTCGGTTTTAACAATCATAAACACTGCCAGATTCTCTTTTTCAGCCAGTCTCATGCCGTCATCGGGACCGAGCACATCGATGGCCGTGGCAAAGGCATCGGCGGTCATGCACGAGGGATGAATGACAGTTACCGACGCCAGCTTGTGTGTGATCGGCCGAGCGGTAGACGGATCGATGGTATGCGAGTAGCGGACTCCATTCTGCTCAAAATAATTGTGATAATCACCCGAGGTGGCGACACTTTGGCCGCTGATGCGGATCACCCGCTGCACCGCGATCTGAGGATCGGGCGAAGAAATGCCGATGCGCCAAGCCTCACCCTTGGCGTTAACTCCCTTTGCCCGCACTTCGCCGCCGATTTCCACCATATAGTTGCGAAAGCCCTTGGCCTCGAGTCGCTCAGCCGCCTGATCGACGCCCCAGCCCTTTGCAATGGCCGACAAATCGCAGTACATCCCTGCCGCCGCCTTTCTCACGGCAGGCGGCGACTCCTGCAGCTCCAATTTTTGATAGCCGACCAATGCTCGGCGCGCAGCAATCTCGCTGTCTGTGGGAACCACCGTCGGCCTCATTTCCGGACCAAAACCCCATAGATTCACCAACGGCCCGACGGTAATGTCAAAAGCGCCGTTGCTTTTTTCACTGACGCGGCGAGCTTCGATCAGCACGGTCATCATTTCCGTTGAAACCGGAAACCATTCTCCCGCAGGTGCACGATTCAACCGCGAAAGCTCGGACTCCTGAAGATAAGTAGACATTTTCAGATTGACCTGCTTGAAAAGCTCGTCGATCTCTGCTTTCAAAGCATTCACGTCGACCGCTCTGCCGCGTTCTTGCACGATTTTGATGCTGTAAGTCGTGCCCATGGTATGGCCGCGTAGGCCGTACAACTCCAACGGTTTTGACCGGTGCCCGCAGCCGACTATAACCCAAAGCAAAGAGGTGAGCGCTAAAATTATACGGGTGTTATTTCTTCCAACGCCAATTTTCATAGTATTCCCAACCGAGCATTTTGTTCAGCTCTTCATATTCCCGCGTTTTCTCGATCAAGGCGGCACGAATCACGTCGCCGCTGGAAAGCACGCCGATGATCTTGCCGTCCTTCTCGACCGGCAAATGGCGCAACCTCAGACCGAGAATTTTGTCCATTAAACGGTAGATCGTCTCGGTATGAGGAACCGTGACCAAGGGTTTGGACATGTGTTTTCTGATCGGCTCGCGACGGAGATCGAATCCTTCCTGTAGGCTGCTGCGCAGGAGATCGCGCTCGGTCCATATGCCGATCATCCTTTCGCCTTCACGCACCAGCACGGCGCCGATTTGCTTTTCCACCATTAAGGCAACGGCATCATGGAGCATCGCATCGGCGGGTACGGAGTAGATTTCGTCTCCCTTTTGACGAATAATATCCTCGGCAGTCTTCATGGCAGGTCTCCTCGACATTTAAAAAGATGCCGGAAGTTTAATCGCCCCTTCCGGCTTTTGTTAAGCGTAAAGAGAGAACACGGTGTCGAGGGTATTTATTTCTTGCCGAATCTTTGAGAAAAACCCGACGTTCCCCACCCTTTGAATTCTACCGAAAAAAACTGCGAAAAAGGCCGTCAACCGCCGAAATCATCATATAGAATGTTTTCCGGTTCGACGCCCAGCTGGTCGAGCATTTTAAAGACCGCCGCGTTCATCATCGGCGGACCGCAAATATAGTACTCGCAATCCTCCGGCGCCGGATGATCCTTGAGGTAGTTGTCGTATAAAACCTGATGAATAAATCCGACATAGCCTGTCCAATTGTCTTCTGGAAGCGGCTCGGAAAGCGCCAGATGGAAGGTGAAATTTGGATTTTCCTTGGCCAACTGTTCGAACTCTTCTATGTAAAAGGCCTCGCGGAGGCTGCGGGCGCCGTACCAGAAAGAGATCTTGCGCTTGGAATGCAACCGCTTGAGCTGGTCAAAGATATGCGAACGCATCGGCGCCATGCCCGCACCGCCCCCGATGAACACCATCTCGGCATCCGTATCCTTGGCAAAGAACTGCCCATAGGGACCCGAGATGGTCACCTTGTCGCCGGGTTTGAGACTGAAAATGTAGGAAGACATTTGTCCCGGCGGTACGTTCGGCTTGTTCGGCGGGGGCGTAGCGATGCGCACGTTCAGCATGATGATGCCCCGCTCCTCAGGATAATTGGCCATCGAATAGGCGCGCACGATCGGCTCTTCGACCCTGGATTCCAAGGCAAAGAGATTGTACTTTTCCCAATCGGCGCGGTATTCGGGATCAATGTCAAAATCCGCAAAACGAACGTGATGCGGCGGGGCCTCGATCTGAATGTACCCGCCGGCGCGAAAGTCGACGTTCTCTCCGGGCGGAAGATCCAGAATAAGCTCCTTGATGAAGGTGGCGACATTGCGATTGGAACGGACGGTACATTCCCACTTGCGGATCTCGAACACTTCGGGCGGAACGACGAGCTTGAGATCGCTCTTGACGGCCACTTGGCAGGAAAGTCGGTAACCTTCACGTATTTGACGGCGCGTCAGTTTGCTTTTCTCAGTCGGCAGAACGTCGCCGCCGCCGGAGAGTACGATACACTTGCATTCGCCGCAGGTGCCGCCGCCGCCGCAGGCCGACGGCAAGTAAACGCCCTGATCCGCCAGCACGTTCAGCAGCTTGCCGCCCGTCGGCACTGTGTAGGTGTGCTTGGGATCGTCGTTGATGACGATCGCCACGCTTCCCTGTTTAACCAATTTCCGCCGCGCCCATAAAATGCTGATGACGAGAACCAACACGATCAGCGTGAACATAACCACGCCGAGTATGACCAGAGCCGTATTCGACATTCAAACCCTCTACAGTTGAATTCCGGAAAAAAGCATAAAGGCGATCGCCATCAGCCCGACAGTGATGAAAGTGATGCCCAAACCGCGCAGCCCCTTGGGCACATTGCTGTAACGCAACTTTTCGCGGATGCCGGCCAAAGCGACGATCGCCAACGCCCAGCCGGTTCCGGAACCAAAGCCGAACACCACGCTTTCGACAAAATTATAGTTGCGTTCCACCATGAATAGAGAGCCGGCTAAAATGATGCAGTTCACGGTAATCAGCGGCAAAAAGATGCCGAGAGTATTGTACAATTTGGGGAAAAAGCGATCCAGAAGCATTTCCAGCACCTGAACAATGGCGGCAATGACGCCGATGTAGGAAATCAGTCCGAGGAAAGTCAAGTCGACTTCCGGCAGTCCCGCCCAGGCCAGAGCCCCCTTTTTCAAAATGCCGGTGTAGATCAGATTATTGACCGGCACGGTAATAGTCTGAACGACAATGACGGCTATGCCCAAGCCGAACGCTGCCTCGACCCGCTTGGAGATCGCCAAAAAGGAGCACATGCCGAGAAAAAAGGCCAACGCCATGTTCTCCATGAAAATCGCTTTGATGATCATGCTCAGATAATATTCAAACATGGTCACTCCTCTTCAACTTGCTCGGGCTTGAAGGTGCGGACGATCCAGATGAAAAATCCGATCAGGAAAAAAGCACTGGGCGGCAATACCAATAATCCGTTGGGCATATACCAGCCGCCTTCGGTGTAAATCGGCAGAATCTGGTGGCCGAAGAGTTTACCGGAGCCGAACAACTCGCGGATGAATGCCACGGTCAACAGGACAAAGCTGTAGCCCAAGCCGTTGCCGATGCCGTCGAGAAAGCTGGGCAGCGGCGGATTCTTGAGTGCGAACGCCTCGGCGCGTCCCAACACGATGCAGTTGGTGATGATCAACCCGACATAGACCGACAGTTGTTTGCTTACGCTGAAAGCGTACGCTTTGATGATTTGGTCGGCAATGATGACCAACGAGGCGATGACGGTCATTTCGACCAGGATGCGGATGCTGCTCGATACATGGTTGCGCACCAGGCTGACGGCGAGGTTGGAAAAACCGACTACCATCGTAACGGCCAACGACATGACCACCGCGGTTTCCATTTTTGACGTGACCGCCAACGCCGAGCAGATGCCTAAAATCTGCAGGCCGATAGGATTGTTGTTAAAGATCGGATCAAAGAGCAGTTTCTTAGCCTTCATGATGCGCCTCCTCCTTCAAACGAGCCAGAAAACGGCCGTAACCGTCTTCGCCGAGCCAAAAGCGGACCATCGCATCCAAGCCGCGGGTCGTTAGTGTAGCGCCCGACAAGCCGTCGATTTGGTAAATTGCCTCGGGATCATTGGGGTCCGGCGCGCCCTTGAGCACATGCAGTTTGAGATGTCCTTGATCGTCAAAAGCCCGCTTGCCGTGCCACTTGGCCTTCCAGTTGGGGTTGTCCACTTCGCCGCCCAGGCCGGGCGTCTCCCCGTGTTCATAAAACGTAATGCCTTCGACCGTCGTCAAATCGGCGTTCAAGGCCAAAAAACCGTAGAGTGTGGACCATAGCCCTTTGCCGTAGATCGGTAGAATCAGCTTGCTCACGCGGCCGTCGCTGATTACCTCGTAGACGGGTATTAAGCGCGGAATCCGCTGCATCCCGATCAGGTCCTTCTCAGGCGGCAACGCCTTTCCGAAATCGCGGCTGTCGGCAGCTTCTTTGATGTTGAATTTTGCCGGATCAAAGCCTGCAGGCAACTCGCCAAGATCAAGGGCGCGACCGCTTTCTAAATCGACTACAATCGTCTGAATATTCTCACGAAACAATTGAAAAACGTCGGCACCCTTTACCGGCAGAGCGCCTGCCGTAAGGATGTTTTTAATCTTGTCCAGTTCCTTGTTGCGCTCCTGCCGGCTGCGCAGACTGACGGCCGAGGCCGACACCAGCACCGAGCAGACCAGGCAGACGCCCAAAGCAACCGTCAGGATCTTTTTGGTCGAATCATTGGACGCCATTACGGGCGAGCCTCCTTTTGATGTTCGCATTTCGAACCAACCAATCGATGATCGGCGCAAAGATGTTCATGAACAGAATGGCCAACATCATCCCTTCGGGAAAAGCCGGATTGACCACCCGCACCAACACGACCAATACGCCGATCAGTATGCCGTAAATCCAGCGCCCCGTATCGGTCTGCGCCGCACTCACCGGATCGGTCGCCATGTAGACGGTACCGAAAGCAAATCCGCCGACGACCAGATGCTGCCACGGAGTGACTGCAAACATCGGGTTGGTTGCGCTGCCGATGAGGTTAAAGAGCGAGGAAGTCGCCGTCATGCCGATCAAAACGCCGAGCATGATGCGCCAGGAGCCGATCTTGGAAAGAATAAGAATCAGCGCTCCGATCAGACAAGCCAAAGTCGACGTTTCGCCCATGGAGCCGGGAATCAATCCGAGAAAAGCCTGCTTCCACGAATAGGTCAATTCGATGAGCGGATCGGCGAGCTGCGCCAACATCGTCGGGCGACTGACGGCGTCGACCGCCACCCACACTTTGTCGCCGGATATTTGCGCCGGATAGGCAAAAAAGAGAAAAGCGCGCGCCGTCAATGCCGGATTCAGAATGTTATAGCCGACGCCGCCGAATATTTCTTTGCCGATGACCACACCAAAGCTGATGCCGAGAGCGACCTGCCAAAGAGGGATTGTCGGCGGCAGGATGAGCGGAAAGAGAAGGCTGGTAACCAAAAATCCTTCCGCCACCTCATGTTTACGCACGACGGCAAAAAGCACCTCCCAAAACCCGCCGACGGCCAACGTCACGATATAAACGGGGAAAAAGTAAAGCGCCCCGTGCACAAAACAGGAAAGCAGACTCTGCGGTGAAAAGCCGAGCCCTAAAAGCTGCATGACCTGAGCCTGCCAGCGGGTCGACTCGGCTCCGGCGGCAATGGCCAAATTGGCCTGGTAACCGGTATTGTAGAGCGCCATAATCACCGTCGGAATCAGCGCATATACCACCATCATCATCATGCGCTTGAGGTCGAGCGCGTCGCGAATGTGCGCGCCGCTGCGCGTCACCGCGCCCGTGGAATAGACAAAGGTGTCTATTGCCTCCCACAGAGGATAGAGCGCCTTTAGCTTTCCCTCGGTAAAATGCTTTTCCTGTTTGTCGAGGAATCTTCTGAGAGCCTTCACTATCCTTCTTTCTCCATGATGGTCAACGTATTACGCAGGTTCAACCCATGATCGATCTTTGAGGGGCAGACAAAGGTGCAAAGCGCCAAGTCTTCCTCTTCCAGCTCCAGACAGCCGAGAAGCTCTGCCTCTTCGATGTCGTTGATGGCCAATGCCTTGAGCAGCAGATTCGGCAGAATGTCGAGCGGCATGACCTCTTCATAGCTGCCGATCGGGATAATAGCCCGCGGGCCGCCGTGAAGCGCCGTGGTAAAAGAAAATTTCTTGTGCGGAAACAGCTTGGAAAGGACGATGTTTTTGACCGAGTAGAGATTAAAGCCCGGACTCAACCAACCCAGCAGGTGCCTGTCGCCGCCTTCCGGCAACGCGCTGATTTGCTGATGATAGCGGCCGAGAAAGGCGGCGCCGTCGGCGGCAGTCCGTCCGTCGAGCAGAGAACCCGAAACGACGCGCACTGAACCCCCTTGCAGCTCGCCGTCGGTAAGCTCTGCTAAAGAGGCGCCGAGTCGCGTGCGCAGCAGGCGCGGCCGTTTGACCGCCGGACCGGCAAGGCTGACAATACGCTCGACATCCAGACGACCTGTGGTAAACAGACGGCCGATCGCTGCAACATCCTGGGCACCGACGTACCAAACGGTCTTATGCCGATCAACTGGATCTAGGAAATGGATGTGAGTGCCGGGCAGCCCCGCCGGATGCGGGCCGGAGAAACAGACCGCTTCGATCTTGTCCGATTCTTGAACAGCCAAACGGCTTTGCGGACTGAGGCAAACAAACACCTTGCCGTCCGTCAACAGGGATAAAACCTTTAAGCCGTCGGCAAAATCTTTTTCTTTGCCCTTCAGTACGACATCGAGATTGGGAGCGTGCGGCCGAGTGTCCATAGCTGTGACAAAAATCGAATGCGGCACCGTTTGCGGATCGGCCACTTTTCCGAACGGACGCGCCCGCAAAGCGGTCCATAAACCCGAATCGAGAAGCTGCTGCCGTATGGTTCCGCGATCGAGGCTGTCCAAGCGGGATGCATCGTAAGCGTCAAAGACTACGGCGTCATCACCATCGATGTCGATCACAACCGAAACGAGCGCCCGCTTATCACCGCGGTTGACGGCCGCCACCCTGCCGCTCGCCGGTGAAGTGTATTTGACGGCAGGCATTTTCTTATCTGTAAACAGCACTTGTCCAAGTTTGACCCGGTCACCGACGGCTGCCTGCATCGTCGGCTTCATGCCGATGTAATCGGCTCCAACGACCGCCGCTTGTTTTACGGCCGGTGCATCATAAACGACCTGCTCCGGTGCGCCGCTGATCGGAACATCCAGGCCTTTCTTTATGCGAATCGTTCTCATGGCAACCTTTTTGTCTGTCCTAATTGATCTTTTTTCTTAATCGCAGGCAGAATGCAACACTATTCCGTTTTGAAATGTTCCGCAATAAATTTTGAAAATTATAAAAAAAACCCCCATTTTCCAACGGATTTTTAGTCTTATAAAAGCTCGCGCTTTTGAAAGAGCAAAATTTTTGACTTGTCCCGGTAAAAAGCAATCAGGCAAAGGCTGAAAAAAGAACGGAGACGCGTTGTGCGTCTCCGTTACTTTTATTGCGTTTTGGGGGCTGAATTCCAGGAATGGAGGTTTTTGATTCGCTCGGCCTCCGGCATCATTCTGACGGCCTGCTCGACTTCCCGGTCGGCGGTGATCCTCACTTTGTAATAGTGCTCGCTGTTCCACAATTGACGCGCAATTTCTGCTTTGATCAGTAGGGCAATGTAATCGGCATCCTTTTGATAGGCTTCTTCGACGAACTCGATGTCGTGCTTTTTCATGAGCGACTTGAACTCTTCGAGCATGGCCGCATCGAACTTGAAATCGCGCTTAAAGGCCTCGAAATCCTTAAAAGCTCCCTTATGCCTGCCTGCCCAATCGACGGCATACTCGAAGAAAAGCCGTTTAACGATCAGTCGATTGGTAAAACGGGTGATGCGTTCCGGCGCTAAAATCGAGTCCGGCGTTATACCGCCGCCGCCGTAAACGGTGCGACCCGCCAAGGTGAGGTACTGTTTGGTGGAATCGGGTTTTCGCGCATCGGCCGAGTCGCTGTACGCCTCATTGTAATAGTCGACCAGGTTGTCCTCTTCATACGGCCGCTGGATCAAACGGCCGCTGGGCGTGTAGTATCGGGCGACGGTCAAGCGCAAAGCGCCGCCGTCGCTGAGCGGAATCTGATTCTGCACCAGGCCTTTGCCGAAACTGGTCTGACCAAGAACCAGTCCGCGGTCGAGATCCTGAATCGCGCCGGCGACGATCTCGGAGGCGCTCGCGGAACCATGATCGATAAGCACCACCAGAGGATAGAGCGGATGCGTTCCCTTGTCCGTCGAGTAAAAATCCTGATCCGAATTGCGAATGCGGCCGCGCGTATAGACGATCTTGTAGCCTCCGGGAATGAATTTATCCGCCACTTCGAAAGCCTGATCCAAGTAGCCGCCCGAGTTGCCGCGCAGGTCGAAGACAAGTTGTTTCATTCCCTGTTTCTCCAACTTTTGCAGCGCCTCCTCCACCTCCTGCGCCGTCGTGCGGGCAAATCTACCGAGGTAGATGTAGCCGGTACGGTCGTCCAGCATAAACGCCGCCATCACGCTGTAGATGGGAATCTTGTCGCGGGTGATGACGACCTCGAATTCGGTTCCTTCGGAAGGCCGTCGAATTGTCACCTTGACCTGCGTGCCTGCAGGGCCGCGCAGCTTTTTCAGTACCTCATCTTCGGTAATGCCGTAAGCCGATTGACCTTCTATGCGGATGATCTGATCACCGGGCCGAATACCGACTGCTTCGGAAGGACCGCCGACGATCGGCGACACCACCGTCAAGATCTTATTGAGCACGACAAATTCGATGCCGATGCCTTCAAAGGAGCCCTCAAACTGCTCGGTTACCCGTTCCAGATTCTTTTTAGGAATATAAACCGAGTGCGGATCGAGCTCGCTCAACATACCGTTGATCGCGCCGGTAATCAGCTTTTCCCGATCCGGCGGCTCCACGTAATAGTTGTTGATGAGCGCAAACACCTCCTGAAAGCGGGTCAACTGCTCGCGCACGCCGTCCGATGAATAAGCGTCGCGATTGCGAAATTGGGTAATCAGAAGCGTCGATCCGGCCAACAGACCGAAAAGCAAAAAAGGTATATATCGTTTTGCCTTCATGTTAAAATTCCTTTTGCGTCAACCAGCCCTTAATAATAATGCTTTTGCCTTAAAAAGGCAAAGAAACGGAAAAGCGATGCGTGTCGCCCAATCCTCGGCCAAAGGGGACGTAGGCATAATCAATCGCTGCTCTTTGCAGCCGCAACCCGAAGCCGAAACTGATTCCTTTATCTTCAAAGCCGGTTTGATAGCCGGTGCGCAGCAGAAGATACGGCAACGGTGCAATTTCGGCGCCCGCCTGCAGGTGAGCCGTCTCGCCGCGCACCGTCACGTAATCGAAAGCCACGGTTGCCTCCGGCGCCGACCGGGGAAGTCGATAAGCCGCTCCGAACCGGAGCGTGCGCGGCAGCTGCACCCGCTCCTGTGCCATTCGTGTGGTCGTGCCCCAATTCTGCAGTGCCGCCGCCAGGCGCAGGCCTTCCAAAGGCGCGCGCCACTGCAGGCCGAAATCGACCATCCAGCCTTGCGAGTTTTCAATATATATTTTTTCATGCATAAACTTGAGGTTTGCACCGAACGTCCAGTTTGGCAAAACCCGACGGGCGTAGGTTGCAGCTGCGATCAAGCTATTGGCGGAAAAAACGCCTAAAGGCTCTTCAGAAGCAATGATCCGCTGTTCAAAGCCTTCTACCGTCGTCAGCATTATCCCGAACCCGAAGGCGCCGTAACGAGTCGGTGCAATCAAAGAGAGCGTTTGGTTGCTGATTCCCTGAATCCAAGAGGCGTAGCTGAGCTGAATGCCGCGGTTTTCCAGCGCAACAGCGCCGGCAGGATTCCAAAACAGCGCCGAGGCGTCGTCGGCAACGGCGGTAAAAGCCTCGCCCATTGCCGAGCCGCGCGCCGAAGCGGCAATCTTGAGAGCCGCAGCGCCGTTGACCGCAGCATTCGTCGCCGTTGTTGCAAAGAGGACAGCCCAAATCAGTTTATTCAGCATTTTTTTCCTTTCCCATCAAGCCGCGTGCTTTGCCGGAAACACGCAGCGGAAAATCGACATTCCGCTAAAAATCGATCGTCCAACTGAATACGTGATCCGGCGATAAGGCTTCGAGTGTCGGCACGAAAGCGTAGTTGAGTTCAGCCTGTTTGCCGAACAGCCGCGAGCGCACGCCGAAACCGAAGGTCGGTTTGCCGTGATCCAAACCCAGGCGCACCGCCGCCAGCCGATGCAGTGTTGCCTCGGCACCAAAATGATAACGCGGATTCTGCTTGTCGCTGCTCTCGACATCGGCGACTACCAACAGCCACTGCTGCGGGATCCGCCAGGCCGCGCCGACCCGCAGCGTACGCGGCAAGGCGTAGGTCGTGGATGTGCCCCGTTCATAGACTTTGTCCGTATTCCATGTATACTTGGCCATGTTGTTCTTGACGGCGGCGCCGAAGGTCAATCCGGACATGGCGCGGAAAAAAACACCGAAATCGATGCCGAGGCCGCGTGAGGTCAGCGCCCCGCCCTCTTCGGCGATATCAGGGATTCGGTTGTAAAGGATTTTCCCTGAAACGCCGAAACTGAGCCTCTCCGACGGAGCAACGGCAAAACCCATGAAAAAGGCATGCTCCGAATTGGAGAGTTCCTGCGTCCGATTGCCGGCAAAATCGCGGCCGTCGATATGATCGACACCGGCGTGCAGCCAGCCGACCATCAATCCGGCATTTAAAGGCCGAGCTCCGCTGTTGCCGGACTGCGGCCGAATCGGCAGCGCAAAGCCGACAAAATCAAGACTCCGATCCAACGGCAGAAAAGAAAGCGACATCATCAGCTGCGGGCCGGAAAGCTGCGGCAGCGCGCCCGGATTGTAAACGCCGGCTCCGGCGCCTTCAGGCACGGCGACAAAAGCATCACCAAGAGATTTGCTGCGCGCTTCGAAACCCATGCGCAAAAAAGCGCCGGCATAACCGCCGTCGGCACCGACGGCGCACCAAGCCGCATTCCCCAAAAGCATTGCCCCCAGAATCATCCGCTTGATCATTCTCTCTCCATCCGCTATTTTGCGCATTAATTCACGAGCAGAATCTTGCCCCAAAACGTACCCTCACCTTCCACGGTGACGCTGTAAAAATAGACGCCGTTTGCCGCCTCATCGCGATATTCATTGCGGCCGTCCCAGACTTCGGCGTAATCGCCGGGGCCGGGTCTGAATTTGTGCTCGCAGACCGTCGCCACCAAATCCAATGCAAAATCGTAAATCTTGACTGTCACATAGGTATCCTTTTGCACGCGGTATTGCATCCGTACATACCCTTCCCCGTAAAGCTGATTATGGCGTTTCGGCGAAAAGGGATTGGGATAGGCATAGGTACGAGGCTCTCCGGCGACGCCTGTCGGCCGAAAAGCACGAAAGATCTTCCAAGTATAGCCGTTATCCGCCGTATAAGCAAGCCCGTCCGCCGAGCCGGCCCACACTTGACCGTCATGAGCATAACAGCTGTAGTATTCCTGCGCATACACACGTTCACCGGTAACGGCATCGACCGGATCCGATAATCGGTACCAAGTTTCGCCGAAATCCGGCGATTTGTAAAGCCCTTCGTGAGTCGCGGCATAGACGACAGCCCCATCGGCTGCGATATTCTGAACTTTAATGTCTTTCAAACAGACTTTCCAGGAGGCGCCGCCGTCTTCCGTCTTGGAAAGGCCGTAGTATTCCTTCTGCCCTTCCGCCCGCCAGGTCGCCGCCCAGATGATGTTTCGATCTTCCGTCTTTTGCTGCGCCAAAGCAACGACAAAGTCCCCGGAAATCGGATTCTGCTGGTTGCGGGCATTAAAGTTTGTCCAAGTGCGACCATTATCCGTCGACTTGTTGACTCCACCGGCCGTCCCCACCCACAAGACACCGTCGGCATTAAGTACCGAGAACACGCGGTGGTTGAGATAAGCAGCCGGATCGAACACAAAAGTATCCGGCGCCGTATTTTTCCAGGTTTTACCCCAATCGTCCGATCGAATGAGGCCGCCGCCGAAGCAGGCGCCCCAAACCACGCCGTCGACAATCGTGAGGTCATAGCAGAGATTTTGTACCGGCGTAACGCCCGGCTGTTTGAATTGCGTCCACGTGGCACCGTTGTCCGTTGACACAGCCAAACCGGTTCCATACGGCAGGGTCTCACCGACAGCCCGAATGAAACTGTCCGCTGCTGCGGCAACCCAAACGGTATCGCCCTTGGCAAAAAGCGCTGAAATGCTGCCCCGCGGCATATTTTCAACATGTTGAAACGATTCGAACTGGTGCGTATCGAGGCGAAGACGCGATAACCCTTCCCCGCTGCCGATCCAGAGGCAGTTTCTGCCGGAGACCAAATCCGTGATGCCGTTTCCCACCGGACCTGTAGAAGGCTGACCGCTGTGCAGGGTATAACCGCCGATCGTTTTTCCGAAAGCGAGCGAGCAAACAAAGATCAGGAGAAGAAAGATGCGCGGCAGCATGTCATTGACCTCCGAAAGGATGATGGAAAAGCGGGCGCTCGCCCAAAATCGCCGTCTTGCTCAGTCCGGGCCGCGCGTGCAGCGTTACGATTCGCGTGATTCGCTCACTGACGTTTCCGGCATAGTCTTCGGCAAAAAAGGTCAATTGATAGTCGCCGAGGGGCTGCGTCGGATCAAAAATGGCCGTAATGGAGTAGACGCCGTCTCCGGCCGTCTGATCACCGCGCCAACCGTCGTCCCAACCCTTAAAGTCCTCATTCCAGGGCAGACCGTTGTCGTAGAGCATAAAGGGGCTATTTTTTGAATAGGTGCCGTCCGGCTTTTTCCACTCCATTTTGACAAACTTGACGTCCTGCAGGGATTGAGGATCGACGACGCGAACGGTTATAAGAAAGGCGGTCATCATGCCGGCACCGGGCAAAGGAATCGAGTCGGGATGAACAAATTCAACCAACCTGGGCGGTTCATTATCGATCAAAATACGCTTTTCGAACACGTTGCTGCCGGTCATGGACCGATCGAACGCCTGGAAAGACAGATCATACTCGCCCTTTTTTCCGGCCGCAAAAGATGAATCTATCGCCGTTTCGAATCGACCTGCCTCTGCTTTCGACGTCAAATCTATTGCAAAGGCTCGAGCTCCGCTTCGAAAGGCCGTGCAGCGCACCACGAGCAAATCTTCCAATCCATTGGAATCTGCTGCAGCAGCCGCAAACCTCATCTGACCTTTGAATCCGCTGGGCAGACGATCAGGCGCTTCTACGGCGAGCAAAACCGGCGGACTGTTTTTGATCGAAAGGACGGTCGTTTCGAGCGGAGAAATGACGGCAGCACCGCGGCCGATCGCTTCAAAACGCCAAAGCAATTCCGAGGTCTGCGAGAGCGCCGCATTCCAGAGCAGTTTGCAGGTAAAAATGTTGTCGAATGCAGCCTGATCGCCGGATTCGGGGTGTACGGCACCGCCGTCGTCGAACAGACTGGATTGCAGGACCTCCTGTTGCGCCGCAAACACTCTCAATCGGACCGAATCAGCCTGGGCATTGCCGATCAGCTTGACTTCGACGGTATAACTCCTCCCGGGGTTGACTACCGAGGGAATCCGGTGCTTTTCGAGAACGGCACTGTCCGGCTCAGCAGGTGCCGGCAGCTCGCGCGTACAGGCCGAAAGCAAAAACACCGCAGTCATGAAATACTGCGGCTTGAAGACACTTTGGAGAAAAACCATCTTATCCCCTTTTCAGGTGCATGATATAAAAGACCGGCATTGTTATGCAGAAAAAAATTTCTTTTTGCCGTCGGTCCAAAATTTCGAGAATCCGCATCGGCTGCCTGCACCACGGCCCTTTTCTCGCCGTAAAAAAACTGCGCGGCTAAGGCTTTGCGTCGGTAGTCTCGACCGCCGAACGTCTGAACCACCGCAGCAGGTCGGCGTGAGTTGGTACTGTAACGTCAGCCTCCTGCAAATGTTCCTCTTTGAGGGTAGTCATGACGGCCACGCAGAACATACCGGCGGCCTTGGCGGCGCGGATTCCCTGAGGTGCATTTTCGACCACTAAGCAGGCTGCAGGAGGTACACCAAGTCGACCGGCAGCTTCCAAATAGGGGTCAGGCCACGGTTTGCCCCGCGCCGTATCGCCGTCGGCGATGATGACATCCAGCTGTCCCAGTACCTCCGCATCGACGACGGCGACAAGATTCTCCCGCTTGGTGCCGGTGACCAGCCCGACGGCGATGCCTCTTTCTTTGGCCGCCGCTATGATCTGTAAAATCTCCGGAAAGAGTCGAGGCCGATGCAGCCCACGGAACCGTTCATTCTTGGCGCGAATGAGAGCCTCCAGCCGATCTTCATCCAACTTTAAGCCGCAAGATTCCGTTACGGCGCGCGCGATCTCGATCACAGGCCTGCCTTCGTTCAGCTTGACGACCATCGGATCGAACGGCACACCGTAGCTTTCATGCAAAACCTGTCGCCATGCCGCCAGATGATCCGGCAGCGTGTCGGCAAAAACGCCGTCAAAGTCGAAAAAAACGGCGCGGATTTCCTTCATTCGGCTAATAGTTCAAACCGACAGCGTCGCGTGCTTTTTCGAGGTATTTGCGGGCAATCGGCCGGGTCTTTTCGGCGCCGTAGCGCATGACATCGCGGAGATAGTCCGGATCATTAATCAGCCTTTCTCGCTTTTCGCGATAAGGCTCGAAATAGTTCCAGATCAGCTCGACCAGTTCCTTTTTAACGTCGGAGTATTTGAGGCCGGGCTTGAGGTAGCGTTCGCGCAGCTCCGCCTTGCCCTGCTCATCGAGGAAAAGAGACGTAATGGCAAATAGCGTGCAGTGATCCGGATCCTTCGGCTCGTCCACACCCCGTGCATCCGTGACAATTGACATCACTTTTTTGCGCAGTTCTTCCTTGGGAGCGAACAATTCTATGGTGTTGCCGTAAGACTTGCTCATTTTTTGGCCGTCGAGGCCTGGAATCACGGCCAGCTCTTCCTGAATGTCCGCCTCGGGAATGACGAAAACCTCGCCGAAGCGGTAATTGAATTTCTGCGCAATGTCGCGCGTCATTTCGATGTGCTGCTTTTGATCCTTGCCGACGGGAACCAGCTCGGCGCCGTAAAGCAGAATGTCCGCCGCCATCAGCACCGGATAAGCGAACAGACCATGATTCGGTTCGATGCCCTTGGCCAGTTTATCTTTATAAGAGTGCGCACGCTGCAAAAGCCCCATTTCCGTAACGTTGGAAAGAATCCACGTCAGTTCGGTCACCTCGGGAATATCCGCCTGCACGTAAAAGTAGGATTTTTCCGGATCGATTCCGAGCGCCAAAAAATCCGCGCACGCTTCGAAGGTGTTTTTGCGCAGAACAGCGGCGTCCTGCACCGTCGTCAAAGCATGGTAATTGACGATGAAGCAAAAGAGTTCATGATTGGCCTGATACTCGATCATGCGCTTCATCATGGCGAAATAGTTACCCAAATGAAGCGCGCCCGAAGGTTGAATGCCTGACAAAACTCGCAACGAAGCATCTCCTCTGTTTCGATTCATAATAATGTACGAAAACAATTAAAAAGATAAAAGAGGGATGGTCTCCAGGAAAGCATTTGATTTTGTGAACCCCTTTTCGTATGTTTGGCCGACACTTTACGCGAGGCATGTTATGAAAGTTGAAGAATTGATTCGATTGGAGAATGAGTACGGGGCGCATAATTACAATCCGTTGGATGTGGTCATTGCGCGCGGCAGAGGAGTTTGGGTTTACGACGTCGAGGGGAAAAAGTACCTCGACTTTTTGAGCGCCTACTCGGCAGTCAATCAAGGTCACGCTCATCCGCGGCTGATCAAGGCGGCCAAACGGCAAATGAAGCGGATTACCCTCACTTCCCGTGCCTTCCGCAACGATCAGCTGCCGCTGCTTTGCCGTGATCTTTGTCAGCTGACCGGCTTTGACCGCGTGCTGCCGATGAACAGCGGCGCCGAGGCGGTGGAAACAGCCATCAAGGCCGTGCGCAAGTGGGCCTATACCGTCAAGGGCGTGCCGAAGGACCAAGCCGAGATCATTGTCGCCGCCGGCAACTTTCACGGGCGGACCACAACGATCATCAGCTTTTCCACCGAAGAGCAGTATCGCTTCGGATTCGGGCCGTTTACACCGGGTTTTGTCATTGTGCCGTTCGGCGATGCCGAAGCGCTGGCCCGCGCCGTTACCCCCAACACCGCCGCCGTTCTCATCGAGCCGGTCCAGGGTGAAGGCGGAATCAATGTTCCCCCGGAAGGCTATTTGCGTGAGATCGAACAGATCTGCCGAAAAAACAATGTGCTGTTCATCGTGGATGAAATCCAAACCGGCCTTGGGCGCTGCGGTCGCCTCTTTGCCTATCAATTCGAAGGCGTTTCGCCCGACGGCATTATCATCGGCAAAGGGCTTGCCGGCGGCTTTTATCCGATTTCCGCGTTCATCGCCCGCAAAGAGGTCATGGATGTCTTTACACCGGGCGACCACGGCAGCACGTTCGGCGGCAATCCGCTCGCCTGCGCCATCGCCCGCGAGGCGCTCAAGATCATCATCGACGAAAATCTACCGGAACGCGCTCGCGAACTCGGCGATTATTTCATGGCCAAACTCAATACGATCGATAAAAAGCATATCAAAGAAGTGCGGGGCCAGGGACTGTTGATCGGCGTCGATTTAAAGCCGGAAGCCGGCGGAGCCCGTCGCTTTTGCGAGGCGTTGCGCAGGGAAGGCCTTTTGTGCAAAGAGACGCACGAGACGATCATCCGATTCGCCCCGCCGCTGGTCATTAAGAAGAAGGAACTCGACTGGGCTTTCGAAAGAGTAAAAAAGGTTCTGGAAACCTTGTAAACCTTTTTCGTCACCTACAAATAATCAGCACACAAATTCAGCCGTTGACTCCATAAGGCGAACAAAGGTTCCCGCTTGCGGGCCAAGCCTTGGAATGAATAATGAAAATTTACCCTTTTTCTTCCCTGCAAGACTAGAATTTATACACTCGCGTTAGTGAAAATTAGATTCTTTACCGGATCAATAGTCTTAATCTCCCTCTTTTCCTTCCGACTTGCGAACATTTCTTTAGTTTTTTCGTTTATTCAATGTCTACCATAATTCTTAACTTTTAAAATCATTTTTTAACAGCCGGGATCAACGGCGGCAGCCGGCCGCCGACAGCTCATGATAAGGATTTTCGATGGTGCAGCCGGAAATTGCTTGGCCGCCCGCCGTCAAAAGCTTTACCATTGAGGAGGAGTCAAAATGCAAAAAATGACGCTGGTCGTTCTACTGTTGACATGGACTGCGACCGCTTGGGCGCAAAACCAGGTTACTGTCTATGCCGATTCAGCAACTGTTCAAATCAGCAAACACATCTACGGCCATTTCATCGAGCACATCAGCGGCGTCATCTATGACGGGCTGTTTGTGGGCAAGGAAAACAAGACCATTCCCAACACCTTCGGCGTGCGGAATGACGTCATCGAAGCTCTCCTGAAGCTCAAGGTTCCGAATTTGCGCTGGCCCGGCGGCTGTTTTGCCGACACCTATCATTGGATGGATGCAATCGGTCCGCAAAGCGAACGGAAACCGATCGAAAACCTGGCATGGGGCAACTATCGCGAGGACAACAGCTTTGGTACGCACGAGTTCCTCGATCTATGCGAACTGCTGGGTGCCGAGCCTTACTTGGCCGTTAACGTCAACACCGGTACTGTTCAGGAAGCCGTCGAATGGGTTCAGTATGTTAACCACGCCAACGGCACCAGTTGGCTGACCGATCTGCGCGCCAAGAACGGCCGCGACAAACCGTGGCGGGTCAAATTCTGGGGAATCGGCAACGAATCATGGGATTGCGGCGGCTCCATGACCGTCGATCATTACATCAACCTTTACAAGCAATTCGCCACGGCTATGACCAACTATTACAATTCAGAGAGGCTGTTTCGCATTGCAGTGGGGCCGGGCGTTCCGGATTACGAGTGGACGGAAAGCCTTATGAAAAACATTCCTGCTCGACGCTTCGAAGGTATTTCCATCCATCACTATGCCGTGAATTGGGCGCATAAAAGTTCCTCCTATGATTTTAATGAAGAGGAATATTTTGATACGATGCAGAGAGCTTGGTTCATGGAAGAGTTTATTACTCGAAACAGTCAAGTAATGGACAAGTATGACCCGCAGAAACGGGTGGCGCTGGTTGTGGACGAATGGGGCGGTTGGTACGATCGCGACCCGCGCGGCATCGGCGCGCTTTATCAGCAGAACACCATCCGTGACGCCATGATTGCAGGGCTGACTTTAAACATCTTTAATGATCACGCCGACCGCGTACGCATGGCCAATCTGGCCCAGATGGTCAACTGCCTGCAGTCGATTATCTTAACGCAAAACGAAAAAATGATCCTCACCCCGACTTACCATGTGATGGAAATGTACAACGTGCATCAGGATGCGAAACTTGTACCGACTAAAATCACTTCAAGCGATTATGTTCTCAAGGATAAAAAGATCCAGGCGCTCTCTGTTTCTTCTTCAATCGACCAAAGCGGCAAGCTGCACATCTCGTTGACCAATATCGATTCCCGCAACGGGCAAAAGGTCGATATCAAGCTTCAAGGATTCCCAGCAAAGAAAGCAAGCGGCAGGATTTTGACCTCGGCAAAAATTCAGGATCACAATACGTTTGAAAATCCCAATCGCGTGGTCCCTCAACCGTTTACCGTCTTTACGCTTAAGGATAACCGCCTTTCTGTCGAACTGCCGCCGCACGCGGTTGTGGTCCTTGAACTCACTAAATAAAGGTTGATTTGTCTCTGATTCTAAGGTTCATTGCTTTAAATTTTCTAATAAAAACAACCGCTTCAATCGGCTTGTCCAAAGGAGGTGAATAAGAGGATTTTCAAGTACAAATTGTAAACGGAAGGCTGCATGAGCAATTTTCGGAATCGGTAGATAATAATTCAATCAAAACTGTGAGGAGGAGGCAATGAAATCACTCATGACTCGGCTGTTTATCATTTTTTCAATTTTGTGCTCGGTTGTTACGGCGCAGACTGATCCGGGAACCGAAAATCTAACTCACTGGTGGCCGTTCGATGACGGTACAGCCAACGACCAAGTGGGCGCTGCTCACGGTACGGTAATCGGCAACGCCGTTATTGCCAACGGCTCGCTTTATATCGAATCGTTGGATCAATGGATTGAGCTGCCGGGGGACATTATCGGCATTCCTGATTATAAAGCGGTCACCGTGGCGGTTTGGTTTACACCTACTGCCGACGCCAATAACGGCTATCACATGGTTGTCTATTTCGGCGACAGCCTCAACGGCTTCGGTTCGAACGGGTTTTTCATTTCTCCCTGCCGCGGCGACAATGTGAGCCGAGCCGCCATTTCCTGCGGTCAGATAACCAATCCCTGGGAAAAAGAAAACGGCGTTAATGGTCCCGAAACCAACGACGGGATTCTCCACCACATGGTGGTGACGATCGATGACGCAGAACTCAATTTTTATGTCGACGGCGAATGGATGGGCGTTGCCGAGTTGACAGGCGACAATGCGCTCTACAACATCAGCCCCAATTACGCTTATATCGGTCGCGGCGGCTATACTGCCGATCCGGTGCTGCTGAGCGAAATCCACGACGTCCGCATTTATAACCGTGTCTTGACCGGCGACGAAGTGGCGTATCTCTATCAGCATTTCCCGAGCGCCGGTGTTCAAGATCGCGGCGATATGGCGCCGCAGGCTTTTCAATTGGCGCAAAACTATCCGAACCCGTTTAACCCGTCCACGACCATTGAATACACTTTAACGAATCCAGGAAATGCGACCCTGACGGTCTATAATGCCGTCGGAGAGAAGATTGCCGTCTTGGCGAACGGATTCCATCAGAGCGGTCTGCATCGGGCAACTTGGCGGGGTACGGATGATTTGGGCCGCCCAGTCAACAGCGGTGTCTACTTTTACAGATTGGAAGCTGAAGGAAAAGCGCTCACACAAAAGATGCTTCTCGTTCGTTAGGCAGCGCTTTTCCCGCTTTATCTTACGGGAAAAAACTCGGCGCCTTTAATCGACGCCGAGTTTTTTTATTTAGGTTAAAGAGTAAAAAAGAGGGAGAATAGATTTTATTCGCATCGCGTACACCGGCCTCTCACAAAGCCTATTTCCACCCATCCCAATCCGCGATCATCTCCATGCGCAGCTGCACACGGCCGTCTGCCTGCCAGGTCTCCGAGGTATTGTAGTCCCATTTTAGATACTCCGACCCGCCGCCGCTTTCGGTGGTGATCAGAAAACGATTTTCCAAATGCCCGAAAAAGCGGGCCTGCGTGCGCGGCGAATCCTGATCACCGCCGCTGGGATCGACCGGAACCCAGCCGACGTTGGGGAGATAGACCTCGACCCAACGGTGATAAATGTAATCAAACGAAGCCTCTTCACCGCGGGTGACGACGGATCCGACGTACCGTGCCGGCAGTCCTGACGCCCGACACATGGCAATATAAACAAAAGCATATTCGGAGCACGAGCCTGAACCGCGCTGCAGAACCGTCGGCGCCACATCCCAGCCTCCTATCCGCTTGTAAACCATGCGCTCGCGCAAATAGTCGTAGATGTCGCGGGCAATCCAGTAAGCATTGTCGGGCCGTTTGACCGCCTCTTTGACGGCTGTTTGTATTACCGGATCCGATAAGCGGTACTTGTCCTCATCGACCAAATAGCGGCGCCGTATCTCCGGCGGAATCTCGGCCAAGGAGCCGATCTTTTCCGGAAATAGGAAATAGTTGACCTCATAGATTTTGGCTTTGACGCGCATGGAAGAAACCAGGCGTTCACCCGGCTTGAGGGAGGCTTTTTTAAAGCAAACGACCTGCTGCTCCCAGCGGTCTGTCAGTTCGGCGTCGGGCGGCCGGATAAAGTCCACGGCAATTATTTCCTGGGTCGGTCGATTTTTGGGCAAAGCCAAATAGACGTTCAAATCGATCACCGTCCCCGGCCCGAAATTAATCACCTCATGCTTTACGGTAACGACGGCGCGGCGCTCGTTGGCTCGCGAGTAGAGAGCGTCGGAAAAGACCAGTACCTGTGCCAGCTGATCCTGCTGATAGTCCGCCACCCAAAGGCTGTTCTGAGCCCAAACCATACCCCAGGGATAAGGGCCCGGAGCAGGAAGAATCATGACCACCCGGCCGCTCTCCGGCTCGATGCGGTAGAGCTCATCCGTAGATCGGTCTGCAAGCCAGAGAAAAGCGCCGTCCCAAGCCAAACCGCGGGGATCCTCGGCCGGTGCTTTCAGAGTTTTGATGGTGGTGCCGTCGTCGGGACTGATCTGATAAATTTCGCGCGTGCCGTTGTCGGCAACCCAAAGATAGGTGCCGTCCCAAGTCAGGCCCTGCGGATCGGAAGCCGGAGCCATGATGACCTTGAGCGTACGGCCTGTCTGCGGATCGACGCGATAGATCTTGCCGCTGTAGGCTTCGGCGGAGGTGTTGGTAAAGTCCATGTCGGCAACCCAGAGCGCATTGCCGTCCCAGGCGAGAGCGGTGCAGAAATAACCTGGCGCATCGAAACTTTTGCCGACCTTGCCGGTGCGGATATCCAAACGATAGAGCTTGTCGGCCTCACGATCTGCCGTCCAGAACGCTTCACCGTCGAATGTCAGGCCGGTTACGAATGATGTCGGCAAGGAAAGCGTTTTCTTGACCGTTCCAGGGACATCGGCATAAAGAGCAAAGGAAAGACACAGCAGACTGAGGAGAAAAAGCAGCCGAGGCATATACGCTCCTGTTATTTGAAAGGGAAAACCAAAGCTGATACAAGCCGAACTATTTGGGCTGCAGATAGCAATTATAGAGATGCGTTGCAGCCCTTATAAAAAGGTCGACAATTTCCTTCAAATCTGCAAGAGCTTCTCCACCAGACTTTCCCGCCCCGCCGTTCTATTCGTCGTCTCACAAAGGCCGATCAAAATGAAGGCGTTCTCCCCCCATAGATTTTAAATAATCGACTCGTTCCGGCAAAAGCAGAGCTGTTTTCAAACCGTCAAGTGTTAAAATTGCCCTTTCAGACCGGCCGTGAAGGTGCGCGGCGGCATAAGGTTGCTTTCCATCGGCGCATAGTTGTACTGCAGCAGGTTGTTGACGCCGAGCATCAGCGAGACGGCTCCCCAGTCGTATGAAGCGCGCACATCCCAAAACTTCATCGGCACGCGGTCGTTGATGGGATAGATCTTGACCTCGTCGATTTTAGAGGCGTAGCGGTAATCGAGCTGCAGCTGCAGATGTTCGATTTTGAGCGAGGCTTTGCCGGTAAAAAGCGTCTTCGGTCGATAGGTGAGGGGTTCATGCCATTTCAAATCCTCGTGATCCATCCAGGTGCCGGTGAGCGTAAGACCAGGAGTAACGGAAAGACCTGCGAGGCGCAGAGTGGTGCTCCAATTGGTCGTCGCCTCCAGGCCTTCGATGACCGCATCGGCGACATTCCGGAACTGAATCTGGCCGCGGATCAGGTCGAGATGCGCCTCGATCAGGTTATCGTAGCGATTGTGAAAAAGTGAAACGTCAAAATTCCAGTTTTCGCCGATATATTGGCGTACGCCGATATCGTACGCCCAACAGGATTCCGCCTTAAGAGCGGGATTGGATTTGATTTTGAAATTCATGATTGCCAATTCCAGAAACCGCTCGACGATGGTGGCGGCACGAAATCCGCTGCCGGCGGAAGCGCGAAAACTTGTGCTTTTCCAAGGCTGCCAATTCAGACCAATACGCGGGCTCCACAAATCCTCACGTTTACCTCCATGCAGCTGATAGCGGTCGTAGCGGACACCGGTTGTCAAACGAAGATTCTTTCTCATCCGCCATTCATTCTGCACGTAAGGCCCAATGAACGAGCCGCGATGACTGCCGAAATACTTGGTACTGCCGGCATCCAGCTGGTATTGCACGCCGAAGGTGATGGTGTGGGCGGAATGCGGAATCCAGTCGGCCTGCGCCTCGACGCCCTGGCCGATGGCCGGATTGAAATCCGCCGCGCTGCCGAACTCGTTGCCCATCAACGTGCGTACTAAGGAGGCGCGCAAATTAAAACCGAACACCGGCGACAACGGCACGGCCAGCTTCATATAGGTGTTCAATTGATTGGTTTGGGCATAATTGTTGAGATTTTTCGGATCCACTTCATAAGGGTCATTCTGCCCTTTCCATTGTACAAAAAAGCCGCGGTCGATGTAACTGTACGAGGCATAGCCGGTCCATTTGATGCCGCCGGAGAAACGATAATCCAGCTTGACGGTGGCGACATATTTCAGCGCATCGCCCAGCTGCTGATAGCCGGTCGTTTCCATTCGGCCGGCCGACAGCCGCAGCCCCAGATTTCCAAAGCGCCTTCCATAGCTCAGATCGGCGCGGTTGTACCAAAGTCGCGAATGGTCGGTCCAGTACCATTCTTTATAGTAGGGCTTATCGAACTTTCCGGAGGAAAAAGACCAAAGAAAACGCCCTTCCGGCGTCGGGTCTTTGGTGATGATGTTGACGACGCCGCCGAGCGCCGACGCCCCCCACAGCGTCGAACCGGCGCCTTTGAGAATTTCGACCTGTTCAATGTCCAGCGGCGGCAGCATGTCCCAATTGAACTGACCCGTGTCGCTCGCATAGACCGGCACGCCGTCCAACAGCAAAAGCACTTTGTTGCCGGCGCCGAAAGTATACCCTGTAGATCCGCGGATATTGATTTGATCGCCGATAAAGTTGACTCCCGGCGCCGTCTCCAGAGCTTCTTTAATGTCGACGGCATTGCGCCGCTCGATGTCACGCGCCGTGACCACCGAAATGGAAACGTTCGCTTCATCGAGGCGTTGCTTGGACTTTCCGGCAATCACGACGACGGGATCCATTTCGATGTACGTCTCTTCGAGCGCTGCATCGATTCGTGTCTCACGGTTGATCTGCACGCGTACGTCGGTTGCCTGCATGCTGCGATAACCCATCATCGAAATGCGCAGCGAATAGATTCCAGGCGGCAATTTTTGCACGACGTACCGCCCGTCGGCATCGGTGCTTGCACCGTAAATGGTGCCGATCACCACTACATTGGCGCCGGGAAGCGGTAGTCCTGTTTTAGCATCCGTAACTCGTCCGGAAATTGTTCCAAAGGTCTGCTGCGCCCACAGCAGACCGCTCAAGGAAAGCAGCGATGCAAGTAGGGTAACAGTTTTCATACGCCTATTCCCCCAGCCGTTTCATCTTTTTCCAATCGACAAAAATGTCGACGTTCTGCGCCACATCGCCGGGTTTAAGGCGAAGTGAGCCGAGGCGCGTGCTGTCTTCCGGACTTTTGTATTCACCTGCAATCGAGAATTCGTTCAAGCCGGCATGCTCCGGCAGCCAAAAAACGGCGATGTAGCCGACGCTGCCGCTGCGCACGGGCAACCGGTACTTGTAGGGATTTTGGTTCATTTTGATGCTGAAATCCAGCGATTTGAGCTGGATGAGGTAATCGACGTCGCCGACCGGTTTGCTTTTAAAGGCGGCAACAGCGACAATGTCGGTATCCTTGGGAAAGGGGCCGCTGAAATAAACTGTGCCCTCGATCGCCGCATCGCGGTCGACTTTGGCCCAATTGACCGGCAGTTGAATGTCAACCACCGGCTTTTCAGGCGTAATATCGAACCCTAACGGCTTGAGGCCGCTCGTATAGTCGATGGGTATGGCAAGGACGTCGGCTAAATTGCTTTCCACGTCTTTGCTGTACCACCACAGCGCCAGGGCATCGTAATGGCCGTAAGGCAGCGCCAGCTGATGAAAGACCGTATCCTGATCGATCGGCAGGCTGTTGGGACTGTGATAGACCTCATTGATGGCGTGCGGCGGAAATTTCGGCGCCACCATCAGGTAAATGCCCTGCGTGTTCTTGGGCGGCGTATTGCGAAAATATACGGTCAAATTGAGCGTGCCCGGCAGCGGCGCCAGGCCATGGTCGATGTCACAGCGGTAAATGGACGTTACGAGAATAAAAAGAATCACAATAAGAGCCCAAAAATGAAAAATTCGCCTCTTTGTCCGCATCACCTTTCCTCCCCAAAACATGTTATTTCACCAACAGCATTTTTTTCGTAACCATCCATTGTCCTTGTTTCAACCGATAAAGATAAATGCCCGAACCGACACCGCTGCCTTGATCATCGCGTCCGTCCCATTCCGCCGAGTGATCTCCAAAAGTCTGTTCTTCATCGACTAACCGTGCAAGACATTGCCCTTTCAAGTTCAGAATTTCGAGCGTAACGCGGCCCGATTCCTTCAAAGTATAATCGATCCTCGTCGCCTGATTAAACGGATTAGGATAATTCTGCAAAAGCCGTAACGTCTCCGGTGGTTGATCCGAAGCATTGCTAACCTCCATCGGATACCAATTTGCGATCACCGGATTTTCAACATTGTAGGCCAGCTGTTCGGCAAACGCACGATCCTTGTTCTTTTCGACGAAATAAGCAATAAAACCTAGTTCCAAACTCTGGCTGTTAAGTATTTTCAAGCCGTGGTCGCCGTAGGACTTGCCGTCGCCGGTGTCGCCTCCTTCGACATAGCTCTGATCGTCCTGGCCGCCGTTCCGATTGTCGTGCCAATACAATTCGAGTTTTTTATAGGTGGTGTCTTCGATGACGAGATAAGAAAAAAACGTTCCCTGCTCGCCGCTGAGCATCATCCATTCACGGATCATGCCCTTGGAATTGAGCGTGCGATTGACGCCGGCGTCAGGATTTCCGTCGACCAGTACACCGTTGTTGTTGGGGTTATAGAATTTCATGCCGACGGCATTCTCGTTGAAATCCCACGACTGACGCACCAAGTCGAAATTGATGGCGATGTCATCCGGGTCCGGAAAGAGTTCGCGCAGCTTTTTAGGATCGAGGCTGCCGCCGCCCTCCAAACTGCCGCTGAAAGGATAGAATTTGGTCTTGACGTAAAAAGCCACGTCGTTCAGCGTTAGTTCCCCCAAGCGAATGGTCTGCCGCACTTCGCGGGTCAAGCGAACGACCGGATTCGGTGTGACATTCAAATACCCCTGTTCAGGATCCTGCGGAGCAAAAACGTAAAAGTTTTCGCGATCGTTAAGGGCAGGCAGATCATTAAGTCCCGGAGTGAGCGAGATCATACCGAGATCCACCAGGCCGATCAAGCGGATTTTTTGCGTGTCGAAAATATCGACGCCGCTGCCGTAAGGCGGGAAAAAGCGGATATCTTCGATCAGTCCGCTCGGCCGCGCCATGCGCACCGAGTAAACCGAATTGCCGACCACGTCATTGGTGATGTCGTAGGAAAATCGATAAGGCGCGGGAATTTCTTTATTTTCCGATGATCGCACCAAGTAAGCAAAGGCGACTTGATCGCGACGGTTCGGGTCGCGCACCGCCAGAGTTCGGCGCAGACCATCCTTGACGTCAACGCCGTTCCAGGCCTCTTTCGGCGCCTCGGGCCCCAAATCGCGCACCAAAAAGACCAGCTCGTCGTCGGCATCCAGTAAGCCGTCATCCAAAATAGCCTGCTTTTTTCCCATGACCCAGGCTTCCGGATTGGCGTAGTAGTGCCGCGTGCGCGTGGGACTGAAAATATCCTGAGTAAGGATTTTCTCATCGATTTGAAACGGAATAACTTTCAGTTTTTGTGCGGCGGGATCATATGCGTAGAGGTAAATTTCATTGATGGGAACGTTATAGAACTGACTCAATACGCCGCCGTACAGGACGACGGGTTCATACTGTCGGTCTTCGATAAGCGAGCCGGCCAATACGGCCGTGCCTACTGCAGCAAAAAGAGCGACTATCAACAGTCGTTTTTGCATGGTTGCCTCCGTTTATCGATTTCGGGCATCTATCGGCAACTCTGTGCAGTTGCCTTCTCTATCGATCAATAAAAAGGTTTCCCAAAGATTGATTGTCGAACAAACATGACGCGGCGCCGCTACTACATAATCACCGATATCGAGGGTCGTACTTGTCGGCACGGCGACGACAGTGTGCTCTTCGCTCCAGCTTAAGGCTTTCATGCCTGGCACGCTGAATCGCTCTATCGGACCCTGATCCGCGCCCCAGCGCTTATGGCCGATGTTCAAAGTGATCTTGCCAGGCGCCGGTCGATCGATTACCTGCGCTAAAAGCACGGCGGCCGTCTCAAAGACACCCGGCAACAGCTCATCCGTAAGGCTGTCGGAATACACCCACGTTCCGGGTGAAAAATAAACTCGAGTCGGTAAAGCCGCAGAGCCTAGAATCTGTGCATCGGACAGGAAAGCCGGCGTACCGGCAACGATCGTCATGGGCGGCGGCGCGCCGGCTGCTGCAAATCGACGAACCAGCCGGATAACCTGCGACATGCTCGCCTGCGCCTGCGCGAATCGCTCCGTCTCGCTGCGCTGATGGACGTGACCGTCGTAAGCGTGCAGCCCGGCAAATTCTACGTTTCGGCAGCCGCGCAGCATCAGATAAAGATCCCACGCTTTTTCCGGCGGGCATCCTGTCCGATCCATGCCGACGTTGACGTCGATCAGTACGTTCCAACGTACCGGCAGTCGACACAAATATTCAAGATGTTGCGGATGACCCGCCTGCACATAAAGATCGAGATCGGGGCGCGCCTCCGCAAATTCAGCGACCTGTTCAACGTCATTGGGCAGCAGGGGGTAAGCAATAAAAATCCGCTTTGCACCTGCATCCGCCAGCATCTGCAGCTCATTCAACGTCGATTTAAAAAACGAAATTCCGGCTGCCGCCAGCTTTTTCGTCGTCCAAATTGATTTATGCGTCTTGACATGCGGACAGAGCGCGTCCAAACCGAGCGGCGGCTCAAGGTTGGCCAATAGTCGACGCATGGCTTCGATATTGCGTTCGACCCGATCTTCAAAGACCAGCAGCTGCGGCGTGCGAATCGTTTCTACCCTGTTAATTCGATAGGGCCGTGGAGACTTTTCCAGATAAAAGTCCATATTAGTTGATGATCAGTTTTTCGGTGCGCAGTTCCCTGGTCTCGGAAAACTGCAGAAAATATACCCCGGGCGGCACAAGAGAACCGTCGGCTTGTCGGCCGTCCCACAGAATGGCGCCGCGCCCGTCCTCTGTCGCAACGCCGGTAAAAACGGCGGCCTGCTGACCCAGTACGTTGAAAAGCAGCAGGCGATGCTCTCCGGGAGGCGCTTCGAACTCAAAACGTACGTTCTTCATCTGCCTCGGATTGAAGGGATTGGGATAGGCGGGCAAAAGGCGGAAACTGCGCGGCGACCAAAAGCGACGCCTGGTGGAACTGGGAACGTACCGCTGTTCACGCACCGTCAGCTTTAACGGATTTTGATCCCATCGCACAATCCGCTCGGCGAAATCGGCGTCGAGGTTTGGCTCTGTGACAAAGTAAGCCTTGTAGTTGACGATCAACTTGTCTGCGATCAGAGCGCTGCCGGTTGCCTTGACCATGATGCCGCTGTCGCCGATGGATTTGCCGTCGCCGGTATCTACCGTGCCGTCGCCGCTTTTGCCTGCGGCGTTGTCATGATAATAAAAAAGCTTTTTCGAGTTTTTCATCGGCGATAATTCAAAAATCAGCAAAACGGCCCCCTGAGTGCCGGAGATCAGCACCCAGTTGTTCTCCACTCCGCCGGTCACTGGCTCGACGACCGCATCCGGATTCCCGTCGACCGTCAGACCGTCGCGATTAAACGGCGAAAACACTTTCATGCCGCGGGCGTTCTCGCTGAGGTCGAGCGACTGACGCAGCAGCTGCACACCGAATATGGACAAGATGGCGGCGTCGAGATCGGTCTCGGCGGAGATTTTGAACGAGTTGGGGAAATAATGAAAATGGTAATCAAAGGTCGAGCGCTTGGGCAGCAATGGCAGCTTGAGCTTTTCGAGCAAAAAATTGGCCTTGATAATGTGAAAGGCGCGCACCGGGCCGGGGATGAAAAAGACGACCTCACTGCCGGTCTGCGATTCAACATAATCCTCGTTAATATCGTAGGCCGGCCCGATGAACATCTTGCCGGCCAGCCGCAGCTTGAAGCGGTCGATCAGATCGGCACGATCGGCTCCGAGCGCCAGATAATCCATCCAGCCGTTGCGGTTATGACCGAGGGCAAAGGCATCGGTTTTGATGGTATCGGCGGCGGGTGCATCGCTTGGACCCGGCGAATAGCGCAACGCCTGCGGCAAAGCCGGTTTGCTGCCGACCCTGCGGTAAAGATAAAGCCAGCCGCGTTTCCCCGAATCCAGGGGATCGGAAAACTCTAGTTCGATGCGCGCTTCGGCCTGCGAGGCGGGGTCGTTCAACCATTGCCACGCGGATGCACGGTCGCCCAAATGCTCGGGCAGCACCGCCAGCTCATCCGTCGCATCGGTCGAGTCGCTGGGAAAGCGCTCGATCTTGCCTTTCTTATCCAGTTTGTCGAACTGAAACGGCACCGCCTGCCACTCATTGCGATCGGCATCATAGCGAAAAGCCGTCCATTCGTCGATGCGCAGATTCAACAGTAAGGGGTGATTACACGACTGCAGGATCGGCACATATCGTCGGTCGATGCCGTTCTTTTGCGCCGATGCGGTGCCGAAAACAACGGTAATAATAAACCAGAGAGTTACGAGTTTATTTTTCTTCATCATCCTAATCCTTCCCAATTCGCAGGCCGACCCGGCTGTTATCTTTAGGTCCTGCGCTAAAAGTGACCTTCGACAACCAAAGCATAGTTGCGAATCTCTCCCAGAACGCGCTCGGATACGGTATAGTTGTAGTTGAGCGCGTTCCGCACCAAAAACCGGAAGAGCAACCGCTGCAGGCGAAAAGTGGCCCGAATATCGACAAGCTTCATAGCCACCCGCTCATCCAACGGGTAAACAGCCACTCTCGGAAGACGGGCAACGTAACGGTAATCTGCTTCCAGGCTGAGGCGGCGCCAATGCAGCGCCGGCGTGACGGCAGCGGTAAAGCGCGGTCTGTAAACCAACGGCTCGCCCGATTCGATTTCGCGCGGATTCATCCAAACCGCATTGGCGTGAAGCTCAAGACGTTCCTTCCAAAGCCGAAAGCGCATCTCCGTTTCCAAGCCGTCGATGCGTGCGGCGGGTGTGTTGATGAATTGGGCCGTTAAATCGTTGAACAGCGTCGGCTCGATCAAGTGATCGAACCGATTAAAAAAACAAGCCGCTTCGAAGGAAAACCGTTCGCCGACGTTTTGTCGAAGACCGATATCGAGCAGCGTCGACCGCTCGGGTTCCAGAGCCGGATTGGCGCGCCAACGGAAATCCGAAGAACCTGCTTCCAAAAATCGCTCGACGACCGTTGCGGCGCGAAAGGCGCGGCCGTAAGAGGCGTGCAGCACCGTGCCGGGGAACATCTGCCAGCTGAAGCCGATTTTGGGACTGATCTGCGTTTCGATCGAATCGCCGACGAGCACATAATTATCCCACCGCAAACCGGCATTGATCTGAAGCAGCTCGCTGAGCTTCCAGATTTCCTGAATATAAGGCGACAACCCGTCGGCGGTTCGCCTGCCGTAATAGCTGGATTCGACGGCGTCAAATTTGTAATCCAGGCCGATTGCCAGACTGTGATCCGGCTTCGGCTTCCACTGCCACTGCAGTTCACCGCCCAAGCCGGCAGCCGGTGCGAATGTGCCGGACAAGTCGAACGGGATGCCCACCAGCTGCTGATTGTACGACAGCCTCACTTTAATTGCCGAGGCAGGAGAAAATAATTTATTCAAAACCGCATAGCCGACATAACCTCGGAGTCCCACAGTTTTGCCGCTATCATAGGGCGGCACCTGCAGAGCGTGGTCTTGTTCCAACCATTGCAGAAACAAACCACGGTCTTCTTCACTGTAGGTTGAAAAAAGCGTGAGGGTCGAATTGCCCGGCAGCTGCGCATGCGCTTTTCCGGTCAAATACCAGCGTGTGAATTGTCCGTTTTCACGGTCGCCGGTAGAAACATGCCGAGTTGCCGCCAACCGGACGCCGACGCGCCCGAACGTGTTCGACCAACTGAAATCCGTCTTTTCATAATGGCGCAGCTCGTCGGTCCATCGCCATTGCGGCACCGAAGGGCGGTCGTACACCCCGACAGTCTGGCGAAAAGAGATCGTGTTGCCGAGGCTGGGCTGCTTGGTCCGCACGGCGATCACGCCGGAAAGGGCGCCGGAACCGTAAAGCGCCGAGGAAGCGCCCTTGGATACTTCGATGAGCTCCACTTCGGTGATCGGGACGAGATTCCAATTGGTCTCGCCCAGGTCGCCGGTGAGCATGGGCACATCGTCCAACAGCACCAAAGCACGGCTGCCGCCCAGTCGGTTGTAGCCGGAACCGCCGCGAATATTGACTTGTTCGCCTATCAACGTCACACCGGATACATGCGTCAAAGCCTCATCGATACGGAAGGAAGCGCGGCGCTGCAGCTCTTCTTTGCTCAGCACATGAATGCTGCCGGCAGCCGAAGCCAGGATTTCCGGCTGCCGAGAACCGGTCACCACCACCTGCTCGCCGACCAAAGGCGCAGACTTGAGGGAGAACTCCAACTCCGCAGTCTCGCCGGCTGAAAGGCGAACAACGACCGTCTCCGAGCGGTAGCCGATATAAGCAGCTTTGACGCGGTATTCTCCGGGAGGCACATGACGAATGGCAAACCGCCCGTCGGCGGTGGAGCTTGAACCTAAAAACGTATTGACGATAAAAACATTAGCGCCCGGCAGCGGTCGACCGCTCTCAGCTTCGACGACGCGCCCCACGATCGTCGCCTCCTGCGCGGCGACCCGCAGCATCAACCCCATGACGATGGCACATGCCGACAGTTTGTTCACGTTTCGCCCTTGGTCTATGGAGTCACCAAAATCCAGTCGCAGACAATATCGATGTTTTCGGCGACGGGTTGATCTTTTGTCAAATAGATCGTTTTATGCTCGAACTTGAAACTGTCAGGATCAAAACCGTAAAAGCCGAATATGCGGGTATAGTCCCACGGTTGGCCGCGCTTTTTCCAAACCGCCCCGACGAACTCGTATTTCGACAATGGAGCAGGTAAATCGTAGGCAGGCCGCGGTTGGCTCAAATCGACCGAAGTGTTGGAAAATACCGCATCGTTCAGGCTGATGTTTTCGGCGTCGAGCGTTTTGGTCAGAGCGATGATGCGGACGGCCTCGAAATAATCCGGTCGAAGCGACATGTCGGGCAGAATGACATGACCGCGAATGCGGGACTTGCTCACCCCCAAGCCGTGATCGATTTCGCAGGCTGCTGCGGTCAAAAGAAGGACCGCAAAAGGCATTGTCTTCAAAAGACGCCATTGCCGCCGTCTCATAAAAGCTCCCATGATTTCATCCATTTGACGTTTCGGAAGACGACAATGTGTACAGCCGAATTGCCTGCTCCGCTCGATATGGGGTTTCAGTGATGCCCGCCTTCGAACATCTTTTCTCCGGCTGTAACAGGGAACGGTAAAATATTCTGCGGCGGCGGTAAAGGACAAGTAGCGTACGGTGTAAAAACACAGGGCGGATTGTAGGACTTGTTAAAATCGATTACGGTTTTGCCTTCGGCATCGGGGCGGGGAACGTAGAGGAAGCGACCGCCGCCGTAGGTTGACTCACCGTTGGTGGCATCCCCGAAAACGATAAAATATTCGCTTTCCCCCTGGCCGACGATATCCAGACGATATTCCTGCCCGTTCCGCACAAAAATCAGCGCGCCGGGACAGGCTTCTCGAGTCGTTTGGCCAAGGGCATTTACAACGTGAATGGTCTTGCCGCTGTCATAGGGCTGAAAACGCGCAGGAATGGCCCAAGACGGGTCAATAGGATAGCAGTCAATACCCTTGAATCGCTTCAAGAGATCGCTTTCCGTGTCTTTTAGGCGAATGCCGAAGCGGTCGCCGCGTTTGATCACATAGAACAACAGACTGCGATGCGTCAAAATCGTCGGCTCGCCGTCGTCGGCAATCAAAGGCAGGGTACTGACTCGTTCGCCATGACAGCGAATGTCTGCTCCTGTGGCAGCCCTCACGGTCACGGCGCCGTCGTTGAGGATAAAGACGCCTAGAAAAGGATCGGCTTTGTCGTCGGGAAAAACGAGGTCATTACCTGAATCCGAACCGAAGGAATTTTCTCCCTCCCTCAACCAAAACAGGCCGATTAGGCTTAGCCAGCCGTCCGGCCGCTTGAGATTGTTGATGCGCTGCTGCCGCCAAGCCTCGACGCTCTGCACATAATCATCGCTGAAAAGCAGCGCTGCAAAGATCAAAATGAACAAAATGACCGTTGATCGGCTTCTTTTCATTTTTCCTGCTCTACTCTATTCAATAAACAGTTCGACATGCTCAAAACGATCGACGTCCACCAAACCTCGATCGGTCAACTTGAGCTGGGGAATGACCGGCAGGGCCATAAAGGAGAGCGTCATCAAGGGGTCTTTGAGGCGGGAACCCAAATGCAGAGCCGCATCGGTCAACCGTTGCATTTGCAGGCTGACCGTCTCCAGCGGCTGATTGGACATAAGCCCAGCGATCGGCAATTCCACGGCGGCCAGCACCTCACCGTCCGCAACCGCCACCATGCCGCCGCCGATTTTATTCAAAAAGGTTACTGCTTTTAAAATGTCGCGATCATCAACGCCGACGACGATAAGGTTGTGACTGTCATGAGCAACGGAAGATGCAATCGCGCCGCGCTGAAGACCAAAACCGCGAACAAGCCCCCTTCCGATATTGCCCGATGCTCGATGCCGTTCCAGAACAAACAGCTTGAGAATATCGCGCTCGGTATCCGAAACTACGAACCCGTCTTGCGTTTTTACCTCTGCCTCGAAAGAGCGGGTAATAATCTGATCGGGCACCACTTCGATGACGCGCGCCCTGCGGCCGGCCGCCGGAATCTTGAATTCGTTACCGTCCAGCCAGCGAATGTTGACGCTGCCGCGCAGACCGACACGGGGCCGAACCGGCGGCTCGATGACCATACGGCCGTTTTTTGCCGCCAACCGGCCGTTTTTATAAACGCAAAGTATATTGAGCGTCGAAAAATCGTCAAACACAACCAGGTCGGCCAATCGGCCCGGAGCTACGGCGCCCAGCCGGTTGAGACCGAAATACTCGGCTGTATTGAGCGTCGCCATGCGGACGGCGCTCACCGGCGGCAGCCCTTTTCGGATCGCGGAGCGGACAATGTAATTGATGTGCGCCTCGGCCAAGATGTCCTGCGGGTGGCGGTCGTCGGTGCAGAACATGATGCGACGCTCGTTCTCGGGCGTCACCAGAGGCAGCAGATCGTCCAGGTTTTTTGTTGCAGTTCCCTCACGAATCATGATGAACATGCCGAGCCGCAGCTTTTCGCGCGCTTCTTCCACGGTCGTACACTCGTGATCCGACTGAACTCCTGCGGCGATGTAGGCATTGAGGTCTTTGCCGCTTAACCCGGGCGCATGTCCGTCTATGCGCTTGCCGTCGACAATGCGAAGCTTGTCCAACACATCCGGCTCCGCCGCCAAAACGCCGGGAAAATTCATCATCTCTCCCAAGCCGACCACCCATCGTTCCCGCAAAAAAGGAAACAGATCAAAAGCGCGCAGCTCGCTTCCGGCGGTTTCCAAAGGCGAGGCCGGCACGCAGGAGGAAAGGGTAAAAAAAACGTTGAGCGGGTTGTATTTACTTGACTCCATCATGTAGCGGATGCCCTCGTAGCCGAGGACATTGGCGATCTCGTGCGGATCGGCAATCACCGATGTGGTGCCGAGCGGCAGAACGGCGCGGGTGAACTGCGGCACCTCTACCATCGAGCTTTCGATGTGCACATGTGCGTCGATAAACCCGGGCGCCGCCAAGCTGCCGTCCAAATCGACCGTCTCTTTGGCCTCATAACCGTCGCCCAAGCCGACGATAGTTTCGCCGTAAATCGCGACATCGGTGCGGATAATCTCGCCGGAAAAAACATTGACGACGCGTCCGTTTTTGAGAAGCAGGTCAACCTCTTTCTCGCCGCGCGCCGCCTGAATAATGTCCTTTAACATAGAACCGCTTTTCCCGCTTCATTTGTCGGTTTGCTTGTCAAACAGAGCAATGGCGGAGATTATTTCGACAAGCAGCTTCTGCAGTCTTTGGCCGGCCGATTCGGCGGTTTGCATCACCTCTTCGTGCGTCAAAGGCTCGGCAGAGAGACCGGCTGCGGCGTTGGTGATAAGCGCCAGACCGAGAACGTTTAGATGCCGTTGACGGGCAACGATCACTTCCGGCGCCGTGGACATCGAAACGGCGTCGCCGCCCAATCGGCGCAAAGCGCGCACCTCGGCAGGCGTCTCATAGTTGGGACCGGTCACCCAGCAGAATACTCCCCGCCGCAGCGGTATTTCCAGTTTGGCCGCCGCCTGCTCGGCCAAACGACACAAATGCGCATCGAACGGCTTTGACATATCCGGAAAACGGGGGCCGAGCAGATTTTCCGGCCTGCCGCGCAAAGGGTTTTTGCCGGCAAAATTAATCAAATCGGCGATGAGCATCAAATCACCGGCGCGAAAATCGGGGTTGAGGCCGCCGCAGGCGGTGGTCAGAATCAAATTGCGGATACCCAATCCGGCGACGAGGTGGACGTAATAGGTCGCTTCAGCTAAAGAATAGCCTTCATAATAGTGCACGCGCCCCTGAATGCAAAGGACCGGCGCATTGAGCCGGCCGAAGATCCATCGTCCGGCATGGCCGGGCACTGTAGAAACCGGGTAGTGCGGTATGCTGCGAACATCAATGATGACGGGCGTTTGCAGCGCTTCGGCGACTCCTCCCATGCCGGAACCCAAAACCACAGCCGCTGAGGGAGTCTGCGGAATCAGCGGCCTTAAGAAGGCCAAAGATTCGCGAACTTTATCCTTTAATGTCATGCCTTGGCGTTCCGCCATGTCTGAAGCATTCATTCTAAATAAGCATCCCGGCAATCGAAGCGGTCATCCAGGAGACGAGGGCGCCGCCGATCATGGCGCGCAGAGCAATGCGCGACAGCTCTGAGCGTCGATTTGGGATCAGCGCGCCGATGCCTCCCAATTGAATGCCGATGGACGAAAAATTGGCAAACCCGCACAGCGCATAGGTGGCAATGGTGATCGAGCGCGGCGACAACATCCCCTGCCGAATCGCCTCGCTCAACTGCGCATAACCGACGAATTCGTTGACCGCGATCTTGACGCCGAGAAGGTTGCCGACGTCAAGCGCCTCTTTCCAGGGCACGCCAATTAGAAAGGCGATAGGTGAAAACAGCGTGCCTAAAAGCGATTTTAAACTGCCCGGGAAAATGCCCGAAAACTGTTGTGCTTGAGCGTTGTAGGCGCCGCCCAGCAGTCGGCCGTCGATCCATTTATCGGCAAAACCCAGCAATAGATCAACAAAAGCGATCAGCGAGATGAAGGCGATGAGCATGGCGCCGACATTGACGGCCAGTTTCAGGCCGTCGGTGACGCCGCGCGCCGCGGCATCGAGCAGATTATCAGCGCGCCCCACATCCGGTATATTGACGTCTCCCGCCGTTTTTGAATGCTGTGTCTCCGGCAGGAGAATTTTCGCCATCACTAATGAGGCCGGCGCCGCCATGACGCTGGCGGCGATCAAATGCGCCGGGCTGATGCCCATGCGAATGTAGCCGGCCATCACTCCGCCGGCAATGGTGCCGAAACCGCCGACCATGACGGCGTGCAGTTCCGAAATCGTCATTTCTTCCAGAAACGGCTTGATCAGCAGCGGCGCTTCGGTTTGGCCGACAAAAACGTTGGCTGAACAGGAAAGCGTTTCGGCACCGCTCGTGCCCATGGTCCAACGCATAAAAGAGGCCATCGCCTTGACCACGGCCTGCATGATGCCGAGATAATAGAGAATGGACATGCAGGCCGAAAAAAAGATGATCGTCGGTAAAACCGAAAAAGCAAACTGAAATCCGAATCCAGGCCAGGCATCGGACTGGGGCGTAAAATATTCGGTCTTGACCAAATTGCCGAAGAGAAACTCGCTTCCTTTATCGGTCAAACGCAGAAACCGTTCCACATAGACGGCCAATCTGACGAGTACGGCGTCGCCGTAAACGCCCTTGCCGATCATCATTCCAAGGCAAAGGATCAGCAAAATTGAAAACAAAATTCGCCCCAGTTTCGGTGCTTTTCTAATCCAAGCATAGAAAAGACCAAGAGCGGTCAATCCAAGAATGATGCTCATATATCCCGCCTTTTCGAGCCCGACGGCAACCGCCGTTCCTATACCTGCACCTGCCAACCCGACGGCAACCTTGATTGCCAAGCGGTGTGCGGGCTGCGCGAAAGACAGCTCTTGACGATAGAGGTAGGCGACGATCAGGCTGAAGAAGAGAAACGTGCCGATCCACGAGACGACAGAACGGCTGAGAATGACGGCGGCAAACAGCATTTGCAGGCTCATTCCCCAGATGATTACACGCGGTCGTACAGCGCGGCGATTGGCGGATAAAAGAAAGGCGATGCCGAGAATAGTTACAAGTCCCAGAATACCGATAAAGCGCATGCAGACCTCACTCGTTGGTTGTTTCGTCCTGGAAAACCTCATGACAGAAGCGGCAACGCGCCTCATAAAGGTCGGCCGCACCTACGAGTACCCGTTCAGAGCGCTTTGCCAGCCGCTGCGTACGGCCCGCCGGACTGCCGCATTTGACGCAGATCGCTAAGGTTTTGGTGATATATTCCGCCACCGCCAAAAGCTGAGGAATCGGCTCGAAGGGCTTGCCCATATAATCCTGATCGAGACCCGCGACGATGACGCGTTTGCCGCTGTCGGCCAGCTTTTGGCAAACATCGACCAATGAAAGATCGAAAAACTGCGCCTCATCGATGCCGACCACATGTGCATCCTGCGCCTTTTCCAAGATCTCTTCGGCGGAAGAAACGGAAATGGAGGGAATTCTCTGGGCGCTGTGTGAAACGATGTGGCCGGTTGAATACCGATCGTCGATCAAAGGTTTAAAAGTCGCCACTTTGAGCCGGGCGATTTCGGCGCGACGCAATCGGCGAATAAGTTCTTCCGATTTGCCGCTGAACATGGGACCGCAGATCACTTCGATCCATCCCATGTCTCGCGGTACGATGCTCAACATGCCTTTCTCCTTTCAGCAAAACTTTAATGTTTGAACAATCGAATGAACAGAGTTATCAACAGAGAGACTATCAGGCCGGTAGCGATGGGAAAGTAAAACACAAAATTTTCCCTGCGGATGAGGATGTCGCCTGGAAGGCGGCCAATCCGCAGGCCGAACCGTTCGAAAAGAAACAGCAAAGCACCCGCAAAAGTCAACAAAACACCTACGGTCATCAACAGCTTACCAATGTTTTGCATGGCATGCCTCACTTTTTGCAGTTCAATTTTGTTTCACCATACAACGGCATCATTATTCCTAACTGCATGGGCGGGAAAAGGATGCCGCTTGTCGAACACTCGCAAGGCTTCTGCAGGTTCGAGTGTGACAAACGTCTCGTCGACCGTTCCGTTCTCATTTAATACGGCAGAGATATCCAAGCCGAAGAAATGGGCAAAAAAGGCATACATCGGCACGCGTTTTGAAAATCCATAGTCATGCTGCTCGTCGGGCAAATGGGCGGTCCAAAAATGATTTGAAGCTCGGAGCAGGTCATAGATGCGCTGAATGTAGGGGAATTCGACCGCCGGCGAATTGCGCGTCCAATCCCCGCCGCAGGATACCAGCAGCATCGGCCGCGGCGCGCAACAGGCGGCAATTTCGACGTTGTTGGTTTGGAACGTCGCATTGCGGTGGATCGGCATGCCGCTTTCGCAGACGCAGCCGCCGAAAAAATGCGCCGAAACCATGACGACAGGGGCAGAGGCGGCAATGCGTTCGTCGACGGCGGCCAAGAGAAAGGACTGAGTTCCGCCGCCGGAGGCGCCCGTCACGCCGATTCGCGTCGAATCGACGGTCGGCAAAGTCGTCAAAAAATCCACTGCACGAATGCTGTTCCAAAGCTGCAGCTTGAGGGTTTTAGGATGATGATGAACCCACCCTAACTCCGCGCTTTCACCGTATCCGACTATATCGTAGCTCAGGACCGTTGCCCCCATTTTCGCCAGCGTCGCACACCGTTTCTGCATGTCGGCTCGATACCGTCCATAGTCATTCGGATCGTTCCAATGTCCGTGCGGACACAGTACCGCCGCCGTCTTTTCTCGGCGCGGTTTCGGTTCATATAGGCTGCCGGTTACGAACACACCAGGAAGACTCTCAAAGGCAACATTGACGACCGAGTAGCCGTTAAATTTTCGGCGATTGCGGTAAACGGGATTGAGCGGCGTTCGTTTCGGCAGCGGATCAAGTTCGGCGCCGGTTAAGATCAGCCGCCGAATTATTGCGGCGCGGGCTTGCCATTCCTCAGCCGTATGAAAGGAAGCGGCAAATTCGTCCATTTTTTGCGCCGCTTCCGCTTCGCTCCAATACTCTCCGACGCAAAGGAGCGAGTCCTGGGCACCTGCCGTCGACAGACAAAAGAAAAGGCCGAATGGAATGAGCAGAAAACACGCCGAACGTGTCATGGCTTTTTCTCCGCAATAATTTTGTCGACCAGCCGGACGGTCTCATCCACGGCAGCCGACATATCGCCCTCACCGCAAAAGATTCGATCGGCAAAAACGCGCGAAGTCTCGACGAATTGCAGGAACATGGGACGCACGGTGCACAAATATTGATTGACGATCGACTCGACGCTGCGGCCGCGCTCGATTAAATCGCGCTGCAACCGTCTGATGAAGCAGAGATCGAGGGGCGTGTCGATAAAGATGCGCAGATCGAACAGCTCCCGACACGCCGCCACGCTGAAAATCAGGATCCCGTCCACGATGACGGCCCGCTTCGGTTTCAGCACCCCTGTCTCACGTCGCCGCGTATGTCGGCTGAAATCATAACGCGGATGCTCGATCGGTTCGCCCGCTTTGAGCCGTTTGAGATGTTCGATCAAAAGGTCGAAATCGACGGCCTGCGGGTGATCATAATTTACCAACTCGCGATCGGAAAAAGGAATGTGCGATTGGTCATGATAATAGTCATCCTGCGACAGGATGCCGGTTTCCTCGGCTCTCAGTTTTTCGCGCAGAGCCTGGGTAAAATAGCTTTTCCCGGCACCCGAAGCGCCGGCCACTCCGATCAGCACCGGTCGAATTCTATTCCCCGTCATGATTGATAACCCCTTGATCAAAAGCCAACGGCAGCAGCTCGGCAACCGGGAGGCTTTTGACGGTTCCGTCGCCCGAAATCATGAGCACCGTGGCATTTGGAGCAAAATCCCATAGAACTTGTCGGCATGCACCGCAAGGCGGACAGACTTGCTTCGAATCGGCGGCAACGGCGACGGCGACAAAAGAGCGTTCTCCGGCCGCCAACGCCTTGAACAAAGCAAGCCTCTCGGCGCAGATCGTCAGGCCCAGCGAACTCGACTCGATGTTGCAGCCGTCGTAGATGCGCCCCGAACTGGTCAGCACGGCAGCGCCGACGCTAAAATGCGAATAAGGGGCGAGGGCTTTGGCCTTGGCCGCCAAGGCTGCCTCGACAAGAGAATTGAATTCCATTTTTTTCACATGCCAAAAAAAAGTCCGAAGCCTGAGAACAGACTTCGGACGATAATTTGATACATCTGAAGCGAATATTCTTAGAAGGGCAAATCATCGGCCTCATCGATCGGAGGTTCGGGCGGAATCGTCTTTTCACCTTTTGATCCCGCTTCGACATTGTTCCCTTCACCGCGGGCATCGAGAAATTGAATTTGATCGGCAATAATCTCAGTGGTAAAATGCTTGACGCCGTCTTTATCTTCCCAAGAGCGCGTCGCCAGCTTTCCCTCGACAAAGACCCGACTTCCCTTTTTGAGAAATTTGCCCGCGGTTTCCGCCTGCTGCCGCCACAAGACGACGCGATGCCATTCAGTGTTTTCGACCAAATTGCCGTCCTGGCCGCGATAGCTGGTATTGGTGGCGACGCTCAACGTCACCGTTGCAGCACCGGAGGGCGTGTATCTGACATCCGGATCCTGTCCCAATCGGCCTATCAAGATAACTTTGTTGACGGTTCCCTTGCTGTCGTAAGCCATGTGTTCCCCCTTTTTAAAAGTTCATGTAAAGTAAACCTTGGTTATCGTCAAGGACATCATAAGAATATTTTGCCTGAATATCAAGCATTTTTTAGCTCCTAAATTGTATCCAAGACGGTTCGAATTTCCAATGCGGAAACAGCACCCTGCCGCACAATCCTCACCGGAGATCTGGTTACATCGACTACCGTGGAGGGGGTTCGGGACGGTGTCGGCCCTCCGTCGATAATAAGATCCAACTGATCGCCGAAAACGGCATCCACCTCTTCGGCGGTCGTTGCCGGCGGTTCGCCCGAAGGATTGGCGCTGGTGGAAATGAGCGGAAAACCGGTTTGCCGAATAAGAGAAAGACAGATCCTCGAATCGGGTATACGCACGGCAATCGTGTTATGACCGGAGCGAAAAACGGCGGCCACCTTTTCCACTGCGTCAAAAATAATCGTCAAAGGGCCGGGCCAAAAATTATCGATCAGCTTTTCCGCGGCCGGCGGAATTTCTTTGACCAACTCACGTACCTGCAGAATGTCGCCGGCAATTACGATCATGGCCTTGCTCCGATCTCGGCCCTTCAGGTCATAGATCCGATCCACGGCGGCTGCATTCAAAGCATTGCAGCCGATTCCATAGACGGTCTCCGTCGGATAAGCAATGATACCTCCGTCCATTAGCACCTTGGCGGCTTGGCGGATCAGATGAGGTTCCGGTTTGCGTGGATTGACCTGAATAATCTTTTCCATATGCTCGATTCGGTTATTGATCATGAAACTGCATGCGGTAAAGTTCCTGATAGAGCGGCGAACGCTTTAGCAATTCATGGTGCTTGCCGACATCCACGATCCTCCCGTCTTCCATCACCACGATCTTGTCGGCGTGCATAATGGTCGACAGCCGGTGGGCGATCGCCAAAACCGTTCGGTTTTTCATCAGGTTGTCGATGGCCGCCTGCACCAGCTTTTCCGATTGGGTATCCAGCGAGGAGGTCGCTTCGTCCAGAATGAGGATCGGCGTATTTTTTAGAATGGCACGGGCGATGGAAATTCGCTGCTTTTGACCCCCGGAAAGAGTTACGCCGCGCTCGCCGATCAATGTATCGAGTCCCTGCTCCATTTTGCTGATAAATTCCCAGGCGTTGGCAGCCTTGGCCGCCGCAATGACCTCTTCTTCCGTATAGTCACTCAAACCGTAACCGATGTTGTACCGCACCGTATCGTTGAACAACAGCGTTTCCTGACTGACGATGCCGATATGGTCGCGCAGCGAAATAAGATTGTATTCCCGTACATCCCGACCGTCGATCTTGAGAGATCCGGCCGTGACGTCGTAAAAGCGCGGAATTAGATCGGCCATCGTGGATTTGCCGACGCCGCTGTGTCCGACTAACGCCACCATTTCGCCTTTGCGGATCGTCAGATTGATATCCTTGAGTACCGGAGTTTGGCCGTTGTAGCTGAACCAAACGTGTTCAAAGACAATATCGCGTTCGAAAGCGCTGAACGGCACAGCATGAGGAGAATCGTAGGGTTCCGTCGGCTGGTCGAGAAAATTGAAAATCCGCTCGGCGGCCGCCAGGCCGGTCTGCAGCACATTGTTCAAGCCGGAAAGCTCCTTAAGCGGCTGAAAGATCATGAAAAGGAAGACCAGAAAACGGATAAAATCTTCGGCATTCAATCCCTCGCCCTTGTAGACCATCGTGCCGCCGTACCAGAGCAAAGCCGTAAAAATCAATACGCCGATCGTTTCGTTGAGGGGCCCGGTCAAGGCATCCAGCTTTTTTGCGCGCAACGACTTGGCGAAATAGTCCTGATTGGTGCGGGCAAACTTGGCAATTTCGCGCATTTCCGCGGTAAAAGACTTGACCACGCGAATGGAAGAAACGCTTTCCTGAAAAGCGGTGACGACCATGGAAATTTGCTCATAGACGCGTCTGCTCTTGCGCCGCATCGACTGGCCGATCTTGACCAATAGATAGCCGCTGAGCGGCAAAAGCAGAAAAGTCGCAACCGTCAACTTCCAACTGATCATCAGCAAGACGACGAGGTATGAAAGGATCTGCATCGGTGCCAAAAAGATTTTGACAAAGCTGCTGTCCAGCACCATCTGAATGCCGCTGACGTCGTTGAAAACGATCGACGTCAATGAGGCCGTGTGCCGTTTGTGGAAAAACGACAGCGGCAGCCGCATAATCTTTTCCTGCAGCTGATTGCGCAGCTGGGTGACGATTTTCAGCTGCGCATAAAAGAAAAGCAGCTTGTGAAGATATTGGGAAATATTCTTTAGGAAAAACGAGACAAAAATGACGATGCAGACCAACTTTAAAGTCTGATAACGATCCTCCTTGATCAGCAGATTGCTGACTTTATTTTTTATTTTTACGTAAAACCTTTGTCTTGAAAGCTGGTTCGAAATCCACTGTTGCCGATCCTGCTTTTCTGCACCCTCTTTTTGCACGCTTTCTCGGCCGGCATTGAAAAGCTCGCGGACGAAATCAGCCGAAACCCATACCGATATGCCGTTAAACAGAACAAACGTAAAGGTAAAAAAGAACCCGAGGGCGACCGGTCTCCAATGCGGCTTGATATATTTAATGACGCGAAAGTAAAGCTTCATATCCAAACTTTCGAAAAATGTAGGGCGGTTGCATATTTCATCGCGAATCGATATATTGGAGTCGAAATATAAAAAGAAAAAAATTATCTACATAATTGAATTTAATCTCGGCAGCCATGAACATTCTCTTTTTAACCCATCAAGGCGGGACCGCAGGTTCCACTTATTCCATTGCCTATTTGGCCCGCGGATTGGCCGAAAGAGGACATCGAGTGGTCGTCGGCTGCCGTCAAGATGTTCTGCTCTATGAACTGCTGCTGAATAGTCCGGTTATTCTGTACCCAATGACGTTCAACGGCCGTTTTGATTTTTCCAACATGCGGCAAATTCGCGATGCCGTCAAGCGCTACGAGATTCAATTGATCAACGCCCAATCGGGCATGGACCGATATACCTCTATTATGGCAAGGGCTGTCTTTCGCCTCGATGCGGCCGTTGTTCACACCCGCCGACAAAAGCCGATGAGTTCCGGATTTTTTCTCCAGACTTGGCTTTATCATCGCGGAACAGATAAGATCATAGCCGTCAGCCGCGGTGTCAAGGAAGCGCTGATTCGGCTCGGCATTCCGGAAAGCCATATCTGGGTTATTCCAAACGGCACGCCGCGCGCAAAATATGTCGGCATCAACGAAAGCTATACGGCAGAATTGCGGAGTAAATACAATCTCCTCCCGGGAGAGCCGGTTATCGGCTGCGTTTCGCGACGCAAACAACAGGTCCAACTTTTAGAGGCGCTTTCCCACATCCAAAGGCGGCTGACGGCCATCTTTATCGGCATCACCGAAGCAGACCTGCCGATCTCCACTACCGGCCATCGGCTTCTTTTCCTCGGCCATTTGCCGCAGGAGCAGGTCTTGGCGCATTATCCTTTGTTCGACATCAAAGTGCTGCCTTCAGAGACGGAAGGTCTCTCTCAAGCCCTGCTTGAGGCCATGGCTCTCGGCGTACCGGTTATTGCCGCAGATGCTGCCGGAAATCCCGATCTGATTCGTGACGGGGAGAACGGCCTGTTGTACAAGGCTGGAGATTCGCGGCATTTGGCGCAACAGATCGAACGCCTTCTGCAGGATCAAGAGCTGTACCGAACTCTCCAGGAAAACGGTCGCAAAACCGCATTGGATGATTTCAGTATAGAGCGAACCATACAACGCTATGAAGAAGCTTTTACCGAAATCATTAGGAAACGTCATGAAAAATCATAAAGAAGTACGTTCCATCGTCATCGTTCAGACCGCATTTTTAGGCGACGTAATCCTTACCACGCCGCTCATCCGTGCGGCTCAGGAGCTGTTTCCTCTTGCCGATGTCGATGTCGTCGCCATCCCGCAGACCGCCGATATTCTCAGAAACAATCCGTTTATTAGAACTCTATACACTTTTGACAAGCGGGCGGACAAACGCAAAGCCTTCATGCGCGCCGTGCAGTGGCTGCGGAAGCAGAAATACGACCTCGGCTTTGCTCCCCATCGCTCGATGACCACCGCGCAGCTTTTGCTGCTCGGCAAAGTCGAACGACGCATCGGGTTTGCCGGAAATGCCGCTTCCTGGTTGTACACCGACCGCGTCTATTTCGACGTCGAAAAGCCGCAGGTCAAACGCTATCTCGATCTGTTAAAACCGCTTACATCGCGCAACTTTTCGCATCAAACCGAAGTGTTCTTTGATGCGGCAATCAAAAGTAAGGTCAACGCCATGTTGGAGCTCTACCGCACACCCTACAAGATCGCCGTGGCGCCGGGCTCTGTTTGGCCTACCAAGCGTTGGCCCGCGGAAAAGTATGTCGAGCTGCTGCGTCGGCTCGAACGCCATCCGATCACCTTTCTTTTTATCGGCAGCGCGGACGAGCGCGACTATTGCCAAAAGATCATCAATCTGTCAGGTGTGGGCAATGCCGTCAATTTGGCCGGTTCCTGCAGCCTTACGGAGGCGGCGGCCGCGATTGCAAGCTGCGATCTCTTGATCGCCAATGACAACGGCGCCATGCACATGGCCAACGCCGTAAAGACCGACGTCTTTGCCTTTTTCGGCCCGACGGTGCCCCGTTTCGGCTTTGCCCCGTTTCGCGAAAACGACCGCATCTTTCAGGTCGATCTCGACTGCAGGCCGTGCAGCACTCACGGCGGAAAGACCTGCCCCAAAGGCCATTTCAAATGCATGCGCGACATCCGTCCGATCGACGTCGTGCGCGCCGTCGAGTATCACTTGGAGCTCGACGCCTGAGCTGACTTTAATAAAGCTGATTGGGCCGTTCGGTCATCTCCCAGAGCATCAAATATTTGACATAAGCGGCAAAAGCCGAGTTGACGGCAAGCACCAGCCCGCGACGTCCGTCGAGGAAGCCGAGCCGCATTACAAAGATGCGTAAAAACTCGAGCATCCCCCGCAGAACAGCTTTTCCGACACTCGACTTTTTCCCATGCGCCGCCTTTTCTTCTGCCCCCAAGCGGGCGTAACGCTCAATTTTTTGCAGGTGTGAAGAGACGGTGGGAAAAGTGTAATGCAGCAGCGGTTCCTGAATCACGCCGACTCTTCCTTGCACCTCTACTCCCTCATGAACAACCTTGTCATTGTAACGGCCGAACCGCCGATTGAAAAATCGCAGCGGATAGTCGTTTCTCCAACCGGAGAAACGCACCAATTTGCCAAGGTAAAATGAGCGTCGGCGAATGCGATAGCCCTCGGCCGTCGGCGCGGAGGCGAGCTGCTGCAGGCGAAGCCGCAGTTCGGGGGTCGCCTCTTCATCTGCATCGATGGAGAAAATCCAATCGTTCTTTGCTTCCTCCACACCGCGCTGTTTGGCTTTTCCGTATCCCTGCCACTCTATCGGCACGATGCGGCAGCCTTGCCGACGACAAATATCGAGCGTAGCATCCGTAGAGCCGGAATCAACAACTATGATCTCGTCGGCCCAATTGACCGAACAAAGGCAGCGCTCGATGTTCCGCTCCTCGTTCAGGGTAATGATGACGACGGATATTTTGCTCATTTGCAAACCTCGCCGTTTGCAGCTTCTTCAAAGCCGATCTATTTAAGACGAAGCAGAGTTATAGAATCCTCACCATTCGTACGGTCTAAACCGAAACGACAACGGTAAATTCCTTGTCCATGGATTTCTTTGAGGCGCCGGCGATAATAGTCCAGGTTGACCCGCTTTTCCCCCTCGCGGAAAGGCGGATGATAAAGATGCAGCGGAAATTCTTTAACGAACGGATTGTAGCCGATCACACCCGCTTCATGCAGGCGATGGCCGAGATCGTCGTCTTCGTTACCCCATCCGATATACTGCTCGTCAAAACCGTTGACGCGTATATAGTCTTCGCGGTTGATCAACACCAGACCGCCGCGCAGCTTGGGGCCGATACGGCTGAGGCGCAGTTTTCTACAGATAAACTGCCGCTTCTCCTTACGGTATTGTCGGATTACCTTTCGCCGCTGCGCACGTGTTATTATAGGGAAGGCCCCCTCGACAATCATATCATCCGTAAGCAAAGCAGTTTGTTCTTCGGTCAGACGCACCGGATAGGCAACGAGAAAACGTTGCGGTCGAATATTCTCGACGAAGGTGCGAATAAAATGCTTGGTGTAAATGATGTCCTGGTCGAGAAAAATAAAATGATCCCCTTCGGCATGGCGGGCGGCGTTGTTGCGCACCCGCGAGAGACGAAAGCCGAGATGTTCCTGCCGTACATACTTGACCCGCATATTCAAAACCGGTAATCGGCTGCGGAGAACGCCCAGCATGTCGACTGTGGAGCCGTCGTCCGAAATAATCACTTCGTCAGGCTGAAACGATTGGTGCGCCAGGCTCAGCAAGGCCTTGTCGAGAAAGTCGGGGCGATTAAACACGTTAATGATGACCGATACCGAAGCCATAGGCGTCACTGTTATAAAATTTTGTTCTTTCTCAGAAACAAACCGACTTGGAGGGTGGTCCGCTTAAAGCCATGAAAATAAAGCTCGCGCACTCTCTGCATTTCTAATTTTTGCAGCTCTTTTTGTTTCGGATGCGTGGAAATTCCCTCATCCTGAAGAAAAACGGCCACCAGACAAGAAAGCGCTATGAACCGTATGCCTCGAGTAAAAGCGCGCACGAACCACTCATAGTCGCCTGCTATGCGAAAACTTTCATCGTACAATCCGATCCGGTCAAAAGCCTTGCGACAAATAAAGGAGGAAGCGTGCGGCAAACTGCCGCTAAAGAAATCGAGAGTACCCTTTTTTCTCGGCCGCCAAATATGAGAGGCGCCGTTTCGCTGATGGATCATCAGCTGGCAGCCGTAGAAAACGTCCGCGGGTTCTGTTTCACTCATGGCGGCAACAGCATTGGCGATGGCGGCCGGATAGGCCAAATAGTCGCCGGCGTTAAGAAACAGGCAATAATCGCCTGCGGCGGCACGAATGCCTTTGTTCATGGCATGATAAATTCCGCTATCCGGCTCGCTGATAAATCGGCTGACCGTGTGTCGATATCGCTCAACTATTGCCGCCGTTCCGTCCTCGGAAGCTCCGTCTACGACGATGTATTCTACGGGAAAGGTTTGTTGCGCAACGCTAAAAAGCGTTCGTTCGATCTCCTTCTCGGCATTTTTGGTTATGGTAATAATCGAGATGTTCATTTTTTGCTCTGGGTCAATAGTTGGTCGATGGCTGCACAAACCCGCTCAACGGAAATCTCGGCCAGTTCATGATTTTCGGAATATTCAATAAAACGGGAGGCCAATTCCTCGGGCGTCATGGCTTCTACACTGGGAGGAAAGACAACGGCCAGGTTCAACCTAAAGTCAGAGGGATACAGGTTAAATCGCACTGCATTGGTGCCCCCGCTGACGCAGATCGTCGGCCGGCCCAGCATCGCCGCCATATGCATGGCGCCCGTGTCGTTGGCGACCACAACGACCGCCCCCGCAATTAGGGCAGCAAGCTCGACCAGCGTGGTTCTGCCGCATAAATCCACCATCATTCGCCGCTGCATCTTGGTTAAAGATCGGAGCAATCGGCGGTGCTCCTTGCCGCCCAATCCGGTCAAATAGACCCTCAGGCCGTATCGACTGTGGAGGTATTCGGCAATCGACCCGAAAAACGGCCACTGCTTAAAGCGTGATGCGGCTCCGCCGGCAAGTACCGCATAAGGCACACTGCGGCAATTCATTTCCGGGGGCGCCGGCAAAGTCGGCTTGGCAATCGGGGCAGGCTCGCCGAGGAATCGCTCGACAACTTCGCGGTTACGGTAAAATTCAAATTTGGGTTTAGGCTCAACTTTGATATAATGATTGTAAAAAGCGCGGGTCACTGCCAAATGCGCCGGTTTTTCCGCTGCCGAATCGCCGTCAACACCGGCTCTCAACGGCGCGCGGGAAGCAAGAACCAACAGATCAGCGCATACATCGCGTGAAAAGGCCGGTTGAAAGGCGGCGGCAAAACCAATTTGGGCAATCCGTCCGAAAAGTCGATAACGGTAGAAAGCACTGCGAAAAAAGCATCTGCGATCTACCCAGATAAACTGATCCACCCAAGTCCGATCATAGGTCTCGGCCAAATCGCGATAGACAAGATTTCCGCAATAGGTGATCCGCCAGTCGCGGTAAGCGGCGCTCGCTCGGAACACGGGCAAAAAATTTCGAAAAAGCAGATAATCACCGATTCGATCGGTACGCACAATCAACAGTCGTTTTTCACCGCTCTGCGGTTGAGGCGACGGCTGACTGCGGAAAAAAAGCCATCGCCACAAAAAGGAAACGGGCGATCGTGCCGCGCGTACGTCGAGCGTTTGTTCAAGGCGCGACCAGTCCCGCAGATTATGAGGATAAAAGTCCGACATAGCTCTCGAGAGTCTGCTCTTTTATTGTGCGCATTTGATCGGCAAATGCAAGCCGTTTTCTTACCAGCCCATTGAAAATGTCCATCATATTTTCCGCCGTGGCATCGTTGACATACAGAGTCGGCAGGCCGATCTCCTGCAGGATTCTCGCGCGCGAATCGACGCCGACGGTCAAAGACGGCTTGCCGAGAGCAGCCATAATAAATGCGCCGTGAATGCGATTAAATACGCCGGCCTTGGCACCCGCATAGAAGGCAATATAAGGCTCAGGCCGGTTTGCGGAGAAAAAAATCCGCGCCTGAGGATCGATCGTTTTTGCCCACCGCCTTTCTTCGGCATTATGACAGGCAAAAACGACCCTGTGCTCCTTTTTCAAAATCGCATAAAATGACGCAAACTGTTGGAACCATTTACGCCGATCTATAGGCTGCCCGAAAGTGTAGTGTCCTCCGAGCGGCATGAAATTGACCGCGACATAGTCTTCCGCCACCGTCGACGGCGAATTTGCATCGACGGAAAAAAGCGAAGTGCAGGGCAGGACCGGCGCGTCACGGCCGACGCTATGCAGAATGGCAGCAGCCAGTTGGTCGCGCAGCGTCGTCAATCGGCACGAATCAAAGAATTCGCGAATATAATTCCGACAACGATCGCAAACCTCGCTCCCATTCGAATGAAATGTCTGACACGAACCGCCGGCAATGTTGTAAAAGGGAATTCGAAAAGCATTGATCCGCCGCCGCACCAGCGGCTCGTACCATTCATTTTCGCAGCAGTGCGCACCTACAGTCTCATGGCACCAGTAGACCGGCGCGCCGCTCTGAATGACCCAATCGGCCTGCAGAATACGGTCGCCGGTAAAGCGCAGCGGCAAAAGCTCGTTCAAGCCCCGCAGCCTGCGCAGCCGACCAAAACCGATGCGCGAGGTGATCGGTGTATGCTTGTGGACGCAAGAAAAAGAAAGCTTGTGACTCTTAAGGGCTTTTTGCAGAATAAACTGCAGCCCCATCCGCACCCAGTCGTCGCCGATGTTGTGCCGTATTGTCGTAATGAAGGTTATCTTCATGCAGGCCGCCTTTAGCCGCTTTGCACCGGCGGCTTGGTCTTCCACCGGCGATGCATCCAGAACCAATGATCGGGATGCCGGCGAATATGGCTTTCCAGAAGACGAGCGTGGCGCTGGGTCAGCTCCACGATAGAATTTTCGTCACGCGGGTCGAGATCATCGGCGGGAACCGTTTCCAGCAAAACGCGGTAACGCCCTTTCGGCAACAGGGTGCAGGTGCCGAAAATAATGGGCGCGCCGGTTTTGAGAGCCAGCTGGGCAACGCCGGGCGCCGTTGCCGAAGGAATGCCGAAAAAGTCGACGAAAACTCCTTCCCGATGGGCATCCTGATCGGCCAGTAGGGCGACGAATTTATTTTCACGCAAAGCGCGCAAAAACTGCCGCACGCTCATTCCCAAAGGAATCGTTTCGATGTTTTGCGTCCGGCGAAAGTCATTGATCAGCAGATCGACCAATCGATTCTTTTGCCGTTTGCCGATGGCCATGATCGGAAACCCCAATGAAGCGATAGCCGCCGCCATAATTTCCCAATTGCCGAAATGGCCGGTTAACAGCAGAGCGCCTTTTCCATTACGATCGGCTTCGAAAAGCAGACGGCGATTGATGAACAGAATCCGATCAGCCAATTCACTCTTGGGGCGAAAAGGGGTGCGCAAAAATTCGAAAAAAGTTTGACCAAAATTAGCAAACGTACGGCGCAAAATGCACTTCCGTTCGCGCAGGGTTTTTTCAGGAAAGGCTAAAGCAAGATTCTTTAAAGCGGTCTTTTTGCGTATGGGGACAAAGTAGTATGAGAAAAGGCCAAGGAATCTGCCCAGCCGCACTACTGAGGCGGGAGAGAGACCTCGACAAATGTTTACAACAAAGCAAAGAGCACGATATTCAAGGCGATGATTCCACGGCGTCATGCTAAAATTTACTCAATCTCATCGTCATTCACAACAAGCCCCTCGCGATCGCCGTCTGCAGTTTCGGTCGTGCCTGACTGGACACTTTCCTCTTCCCATTCACGCTCGATGCGCCGCTTTCTGATCCATTTGGCGATAAAGGCGGCAACCGCCAAAAAGATGACGCCGACCCAAAAATAATCCTCCAATTCATAGAGCCATACATATTTCTCATGTGTAGAAATATAAGCGCGCCATTCGGCTTCGAACTGGCGAAAAGAGCTGCCGGTGGCCAAAATAAAACACTCGTCGAGAGGGAGGCGGCGCCTTAGGCCGCCCAACAGCTGCCGCAGTCCGTCGATGTCATAAGTCTGTAGGAAATAGAGCGTGGCGGAATAGCTTTCCTGATAAGCCAAGTCAGCCTTGATTCGGCCGTATTCGAGCACCCATTCGATCTGATCGAGCGGAATCAGCGAATTCGAGGCGATTGCTTTCGACAGAACCGTCGACGTTTTCCGTCGCTCCTCTTTAGAGTAAAAGATGGCGAGCCCTTCATCCAACCAGCGCGGGATCTCTGCGCCTTCCAAACAGTCGTGCAGAATCAAGTGGGTCAGCTCGTGCACGATGGTGGTTTCAAAGGAAAGATCCTGCGACCAGCGCGGAGATTTGATGATCATGGCGCGGCTATTGGGAACGGCAAACGCCCCCACCCAGGAAGGCAAGGTTCCATTGGTCATCTCTCGAAAGGCGCGGCGCGAAGGCGCAATGTAGACAACAAGCGTATCCTCAGAAAAGCAGTCAAAATCGAATGTGATTTCTTCAATCGCTTTGCGAATGATACGGCTGATGTTCGGTCGGTAGGGGGCGTCTTCGGTGGTAGAATAGATAAGAATTCTGCCGGAGAGGTAGGATTCATATTCCGGTTCGACGGCAAAAAGCGTCGTCAGGAGAACAAGGATCGTGAGGAAAAGCCGTTTCATGATTTAACAAGCTGAAGGGTATCGGAGGCAAAGTCGCAGAGATTTTCAATTTGTTGTTTGAGTTTGCGGTGTACGCATTCGGGATGTTCGTCCATGCAGGCATTGCTTTCGCATCGCTGTTGCGGTTCGCTGCAGCCCGCGGCATTCTTGTAAGCCTCGATGGTTTGAATTCGTTTGACGACGGCGGACTGAGAAAACTTGTCCCCCAGCAGTTGAATGCCTATTTCCAGCGTCTTTTCCCAAATAAATTGGTGGGCGGCGATCATCTGCGCGGCTGTCAGATTATCGAGAAAGCTCTGCGGCGGCGTTCCGGTCAGTAAATGACGCAGCAACTGTAGTTTTACGCCGATCGAAATTTCGTTTTCTTTTTGCATGTGCATCAGCCCAGATGGCTCATAACCGCGTCAACCAAAAGACGCATCAACGCGCGACTGGATGCTTTGCCGGCCGAGTTCCACAAAGAAAAATATACGCGCTCAGAAAGAGAAAAACCATAACCAATCAGTTTTTCATTGACCGGTACGAGATTTTCCGCAAGATCACCGGCAATCACCCCGTGAGCATCGAATCTTCGCGACAACTCGTCCGCCGTTTCCATTGCTTTTTGAAAAGAAGCGCCGTCGAACCAATTGAACAGTAGAAAAAAACCGAGGATTTTATCGGCAACCAAATCCCAGGCAAAATCCTTGGACTTGTCGCTTTCTCCCAATCCGTAAAAGTACAGTTCCAGTTCGTTGCTGATTCGCGTTCGCCCGAATGCGCAATTTTCCCGCGTCAAAACGACTTCATTGCAAAGATGGGTCAGCAGTCGTTTTTGCAAGGCAAAAGAGGGCCCTAAAACAACAATCTCGGCTGTTCGTTGACCGGAACGCAGCACTTCCGACCACCTCATCAAACAAATTTTTGTCGAATCAACATCAACTCGGCTTTAGTGAGCCGCGGTCGATTGTAAAGTCCGGAAGGTGACTCTCCTTTGCTGATCAAGGGTGCTCCCTGCCGAAAAAGAGAAAAAATGCGGCTGTATTGTTGTTTTGCGCCGAGTATCGCACCGGCCGAAACGGGATTAAAAACAAGCTTTTCCTCTTCCGCTCGGCGATGCTCTTCAGTTTTCAAAAGAAGTCCTTTTCGGATCAGAGAATCAATACACTGCAAAGCCTGATCTGCCTCCAACGTACTGAGGGTCAATGCGCGACGTATCGAACTCGGCTCGAGAAAAAGCAGCAGCATGCTTCGTTCCGCCGACGATAGAGCCCCGCTGAAATTAGTAGAGTTTGCCACATATTTCGTCTGCAACGAAAACGGTTCGCCCATTGTCTCATGAAGCTGCTCGACGGCGCGCAAAATCAGGGCAATTCGGGCGCGCTCCTCTGAACCGAGCTTGGGTTTTCCGACCTCGTTTCGGAACTCGATGGAGAATCGTCCCTCTTCCCAAGCCAATAGATTCAACAAAGCTTCGATCGCGGCGCTCTGATCGTAGGAATGAATACCGCAGACCTCGCCTTTGTGCACTTCAATCCGTGCCGTTTCCGTTTTATGCTGAAGATGAATAATCGCCGATTTATTAGCGATAATGACCGTCTGAATCAAATCGGCGACGCCCATTTCCGTCAGGCTGCCGGAAAGGCCGTCTCCTTGCCCGCTTTCCTCGAGTACCAATGGTCGCATGCGGCCGAGTAGGACCTCAATCCTGGTCATCGCCTCGCGCGGATGGAAAGGCTTGAGCAGCAGATCATCGATATCCAGCTCCAACAGCTCGATACGTCGGTCGTGATCCGCTTCCTCTGTCAGGACAATAACGGCTATCGGAGGCTCGGCATACGTTCTGCGCAGCTGGTCGATAAAACGCTTGCCGCGATCGTCGCTCAAACGCGGCTCAAAAAGCAGGACATCGACCCTTTCTTTTTGAAGAAATTGAACCGCTTCTTCCAGGGAATCCAGCCTGTCAATTCGATGCCGTTGCTCTTTCAGCAGCCGAGATAATTCTTCGAGCTCAACCGACTCGCTGTCGATAATGAGAATTTTGTGGGAGGGTAAGCCGGTCATAAAAATGAGGCATCTTATTGATTCACAAAAGCAGCGGCATCAGGGCGGCGCTTCTTTAAAAGTACAAAAAGCAATCTCTGCAGGGCCGCCGGCTCAAAGGTTGATTGCACATGCACCTCTACCCATGCCGGAGCGTCGAGGAGTTTACGGACTTGATCAAACTCGACACTTTTTCCTGAAGAAGCGTAAAAAAGGACATGAATCGGTGCTTTTGTAATACGGTGAAGAGCGTTAAGCAGATATCGGTAATAGTCCCAACGTGTAGAGTCCTTATCGAGCGCCAAAATGATGCCTGCCAAATCCTTGGCAGCATAATCCACCAGAGGAGTCAACTCTTTATCGGTAGATAGACAAAAGACCGTTAAATAGCTTCCGTTTGCCGAATTGAGCGTCGAATAGCGAAAGTCGAGTTTACCGACTCTTTCAGTCTGCAGGGATTTCTGCGTCATGGCTTCGACAACTTGGCGGGCTTTGTCTTCATTTGACCCGATAACCAGAATGGTGCCGAGTTGTTCTGCGCGGATCATTTTCGGTTCTGTTGTCTCAGAGGACGCAGGAAAATCTTCAGCCGATTCCTCTTCATGCATAGACACCGAGGGACGCGCAAAAGGAATCCTATTTGCGCGAGGAAAAATTTCATCTTCCTCAGCCGGCTCCGGCAGCAAAATGGATGGGGTTAAATCTTCTTCCTCTACCGTATCAGTTTCGGGTTCGCTCTCACTGCCGAAATCTTTGAGCACATGCAGAAAGCCGAGTTTATACAACTTGACGATCCTTTTCAAAGCGACGATTTCGTTTTCACGGCACTCGTCGATGATGCGGCCAAGGGTTCGCTCGCCGTCAAATAAGGTTAAAAATTCTCGTAATTCGGGATTCGTATCTTTTTGGGCTACGATTTGACGAAAATTCGTGGTAATAATGACCACAGAATCCAAAGCAGGCAGTTGTTTGAGAAGCTCATTGCGCAAATCCATGCGTTTGACTCCTTGAAATAATATGCCCATATTGCTGAGCGACATCTCGTCTTCCGTGTTTACGCGGCCGAAAGACATCGTATAGACGCCGTTTCGCCAGCTCATCATTTTGAAAACCGCTTCTTCAGCATAAAGAGAACCGGTTTCGGCAGCAATCAAACATCCGTCGCGAAAAGCCAGACGACCTGTGGAACCGTTTTCGTTGACCAGCTGCAGGAGGCCGCTTCTCCGCTCGATCCCCATACTTTCGATGAGATCAATTACCGAATGATCTTCCAATCGGCCGAATGTTGATGAAGGATCAAGAGACGCTCGGCAGCGCTCTCTGCGGCGCCAAAGCATCTCTACACGCGCCACGATTTCCCGTGCATGAATCGGCTTGATGATGACGTCATCCGCGCCAAGGCGCAAACATGCCGTCCGGCTCCACACGTCGTTCTTTGAGGTCAGAAAGATGATTACGGACCGGCGGTGAAGCAAAGCCCTCTGCAGCTCGCGAAGAACGATCAAACCGTTGATCTTGGGCGCCGACAATTCACATAGCACCACATCAAAGGAGGAAGCGGAAAGAATGTCCAGCGCCTCATCTTCCGAAACTGCCGACCGAACCCGAAATCCGGCCGCACTGAAATAATTTTCGAACAAACTGAGATTCGTTTGCTCGTGCTCAATAACTAAAAGCTCACGGGCGGCCATGCTGCAGTGCCTTCTTATGATGCCTTTACAATGTATCGAAATTGTCCGCGCAAATCAAGCTGCAATAAAAAAGCCGGATTTTTATCCGGCATTCAGTAAAATGGAGAAACTTGAAATTAAATTCTTTTTTCAGACCGCGGAAGGGTCTGCGCTTTTCGCGATTTGAATAACTTTGCCGTGCAATTCCTTGATTCCGCACAAGGGAATGGATGCCTTGCCCTCGGCGGAGACATCGACCTCCTGATCGGCCAATTTAAGCTTCCAGCCCGAAAAATTATCACAATTCGCCTGCCAAAGATACAGCAGCAGCTTATGATCCTGCAGGTCGCTCATGGCGCGGATCGTCAAAAAGTCCTGCAAATCTTCGCGGCCATAATCTGCAAGCTTTTCTTTTGCACCGAAACGGCTGCCGTTGGCATAGAATAACAGTTCGGTGAAAAATAGCCCGGCCTGCGGATTTGGCTCACTTGAGGCGATCGGTCTGCAAATCAGCAGACCATATTCGACCTCCGGAGAGGAGAGGCATTTGGCCAAATCGAGCACCTTGTTGTGCACAGGCCTCTGCAGTTCTTCATTAATTTGATCATACAGACTGCGAATGGCCTGGTAGGCGTTTCTACATTGAACACATTCGCTCAAATGACGATCAAAATGTTGCTTGTCATCTGCCGTAAGTGGTTCTCCCAAAGCCGCCGTTTCAAACGCCCGCCCTTTTCGACATAATTCGTTTTTTAGAGTCTTGACGATCATTTTCCGCAACGGTTATTTATTGTCGAGCCCAGCGAAACCATCCGCTTGTGTACTGACAATAAATACCGACAAAAAAAATATTTCACGGAAAATTAAAGAAGAGCTTTCAATTGCAGGCGAAATTCTTTTTTGGCGACTTTGGCTAAATATTCAAAGATCGAGCGCTCGTTTTGACGATATTCGCGCTGGGTGAGATGCGGAAGGTAAAAGCGCAAATTGCGGAAATACGAGGAAGTATCCTTCTTTTGAATCAAATCGTAAAGAACATCTCGTAGAGCCTTGCTGTAGATTACCGCACGTTCTGGATCCAACTTGTTGGACTTTAGATATTGCGACGATATCTTGTCGTCGACTTTTTTCATAACGACATCGATATAGCTTTCGATCTCTTTGCTTTCCAGTATGTCCTGCGGCGTGGGAACGTGTTCTTCGGCGGACAAAGTGTCTCGCGCCGACTCGAATTTGATCTTGCGGACAAGCTTGACGATCGCTTCTACCGGCAAAAAATTCTGAAATTCGTCGGAGTCATGAAGGTTTTTCAAAAGTTTTCGGATCGCACCTGAGACCGAATCGTTGGGGCTGTAGATGTCGATGAAGCGATTGTAGAGCACCTCTTCCGGAATGGGAGGACGATTCTTGCGCAAATAGGGCAGAATCTGCTCGACGATAATCGGCTGATTCAGCGCAAGATCGAGGCCGTTTTTATAAAAGACATATTCCTTTCCCATTTCGGAAAACACGGCCAGCTTTTCCGAACTGCGAATGGCAACCTTGATGTTGCGTACAATTTTAGCGCCTTCCGGATCTCTTTCACGAAAAATGCGTGACAGCTCCTGCTTGGTTTTTCTCACAACCAAACGGCGCGTCCAAATCATAACGTCGGCATCTGAAACAAAAGATTGTTCGGCAAATTTCGGCTCATAATATCGTTTCAGCTGCAGAAAAGTGCCGTCTTCGTCGCAGGTAAACAGCTCTGCTATGCAGTCGGTTGCCAAGTCCTGAAGTTCAAGATCGGTATCGATCCTCTCCCCGGAGATTCGTTTGCCGATAATTTCTTGATATTTCAAATAGCCTAATGATATCTTTTGCATTAAGCTGATGATTTCGATCAGCTGTGCCTGCGTATGGCTGCCGGAACAAACAGCTTGAATCAGTTGCTTCAAACTTTGCTTTTCCATCCGATACAGCTTTCCTGCATGAATCGTTTTCGATGCCGTTCCTTGTTTGCAATAAAATCGTTGCTGCATCCGGAACGATGCAGACACAGTATATTAGTATTTTTTTCTCCGCAAAACGCATACCATCGACCGGCAGTTTTTAATGCTTTAACTGCTTTAAATACAATAAAGCAATAATGCTTATTACTAGAGTCGTCTCAGAAGAATCGTACCCAAGCGAAACAGTGTATCACAATAAAACAAAAAAGGCGAACTCTGAGGTTCGCCTTTCTGCGAGTAGAAAAACCAAATCACGAATTTTTTATCATCGGCAGGCCGTACTTTTTTGCTTTGCGGTAGATGGTCGCGCGGCCGATTCCAAGTTGCTTGGCCGTTTTCGAGATGTTGCCCTCGCATTCCAAAAGTGCCTGACGCAAAGCCTGTTCTTCCAATTTCTCGATCCAGCTGGCAAGCTTGTTGTCCGATTCATAAATACGCTTTTCACCCAAAGCTCGAACAGCAGGCGGCAGATCTTTTGCAGTAATCTCATCGCCGTTGGCCAACACGACCGCCCGTTCCATGGCATTCTCCAGCTCGCGTACATTGCCCGGCCAGTTATAGGCCATCAGCAGTTCCAAAGCATCCGGTGAAATGCCTTCGATGTGTTTTCCTTCCTGTTCGTTGAATTTCTTTAAAAAGTGTGCCGCCAGTAAAGGTATGTCTTCTTTTCGTTCGCGCAAGGGCGGCAGTTTGATGGGAAACACCGAGATGCGATAATATAAATCTTCGCGAAAGTTGCCTGCCTTCATTTCCTCTTCCAAATCCTTGTTGGTTGCGGAAATGACGCGTACGTTGACCTTGATCAGCTCGTTGCCGCCGACCCGCTCGAACTCGCGCTCCTGCAGAATGCGCAAAATTTTTGACTGCGTTGCCGGGGTCATCAAGCCGATTTCGTCGAGAAAGATGGTGCCGCCGTCCGCCTGTTCGAATTTGCCGATCCTTCTGCCGGATGCGCCGGTAAAACTGCCCTTCTCATGTCCGAAAAGCTCGCTTTCGAGCAGCGACTCCGGCAGTGCCGAACAGTTTACAGCCACAAACGGCTTGTTTGCCCTGGTCTTGGAATGGAAATGAATCGCCCTGGCAATCAGCTCTTTTCCGGTGCCGCTCTCGCCTTGAATCAGCACGGTAACGTTGCTGTTGACCACCTTTTCGACAGCCCGAAAGACATCCTGCATGATGCCGCTCTGACCGATGATGTTGTGAAATCCATACTTGTTCTTCAGCTCGGAACGGAGCTCGCTTACCTCTTTCTGCAGCGAACTATTCAGCAGGGCGTTTTGTACGGTGACCAACAGGCGCTCGCGCGCAAAAGGCTTGGTCAGAAAATCATAAGCGCCGAGCTTCATCGAATTGACCGCCCGCTCGATGGTGCCGTGTGCGGTCATCATGATCACCGGCAATCGAGGTTCCTCTTCTTTGATTCGCTTAAGCGTCTCGATTCCGTCGATGCCCGGCATCTGAATGTCTAAAAGCACCAAATCGGGCAAGTCCTCTTTGATCAACTTGAGGCAGGCTTCTCCGCTCAGCGCGGTGCTTACTTCGTATTTCCGCTCCTTGCGAAGACTCGCCTCGATCATCTTGCAGATGTTCTTATCGTCATCGACGATCAATATAAGCGGACGTTCCCTCTCTTCCACAAAGTGTCTCCTTTTAAAACAAACCGCCTTTCATTTTATGGCATAAAATACTAATAAATAAAACGCTAATTTGCAAGTAATTTTTGTATGCTTATGATACACTCAACCAAGCAGATTCTCAATACGAGACAATAATATCGACAGGTTTTTCCCTTGCAAAGTCATCCGCATCATCAGCCAATTCGACTCCACATGCCTCGATTCTAGCTTAACCCAGTCTTTCTCCGTCGTCACCACATAATCGGCATTGACGATTCTGTGTGTCTTGTTAATTTTTTCGATGTCCTGATCTTGATAATAATAATGATCAGGGAAGATAATCTTTACAGCGATTACTATGCCGATCTCCTCAAGCATGCGGAAAAAATATTTCGGATTTGCCAATCCGCAAACGGCGACAACTCGACAATTTTTCAAATCACCGAGAGTCAGCACCTTTCCCTGCATGTCAACCGCCTCTCTGAAGCAATAGGAGGCGCATGCCCACGGTTTTGCCGACAACATCTGCCGCGGAACCTTTTCCAAGCTGCTGCCGCCGGTGAACAAAACAAAATCCGCACGGCGGATGCTGCGAACAGGCTCCCGCAAAGGCCCGGCCGGCAGGCACCAACCGTTGCCGAGCGGATTGATGCTGCGCATTGTTATCAAATCAAAATCTCGCGCCAGCCGCCGATGCTGAAAGCCGTCATCCAGCAAAATAACATCCGCTGCAAAGCGCCGGACCGCCGATTGAGCGGCGCGGACGCGATCCTCGTCGACAATGAGGGGAACGCCGGGGCAGTTGCGTGCCAAAAGCAGCGGCTCATCTCCTGCTGTTTCGGCGTCCGTCAAAATATGATTTCCATCCGATACAATGACTGTGCCTCGGCTTTTTCTGGCGTAGCCGCGACTAAGGATGACGACCTTTTTGCCCCGTCGCAGGAGCTCATTGGCCAGGAACTGAACCGTCGGGGTCTTTCCGGTGCCCCCAACCGTTATGTTCCCGACAGAGATAACCTTACAGGGAGGTCTGTAAATAGCAAACATCCCCTTATCATAAAAAAAATTGCGAAAGGCTACGACAAGTTGATAGAGCAGGGAAAGCGGAAACAGAAAAAGGGCTTTTCGCCTGGATTCAAACCAAAGCATCCGCTTTCTCCTGGAGGCGGTTCATCGCCTCCTCGAGACGACGACGTTCCCGCTCGAATTCTTCCGGAGTCGAGGTTCGAGGAATAGTGACGGGTTCGCCGTAAAGCAGGAGGAGGCGCGAAAAGGGCTTCCATAGCGTAAATCGATCCCAAGAATCAAAGACTATGGGGCGCGAAGCAGCAAAAGTCAAGGGAAGCACCAAAGCGCCGCTCCTCTGAGCCAGCATTACGGCTCCCGGTTTCATCTCCATCCGCGGGCCTTGCGGGCCGTCAGGTAAAATCGTGCAGTGATCGCCCTGCTTCAAATGGCGCAGCATATCATGAAACGCCTTTCTTCCGCCGCGGGTACTCGAGCCGCGCACGGTGCGATAGCCCAAGCGTATAGTGGTCCTGGCAATGACCTCCCCGTCACCGTGCTCGCTGACCATCGCCACAATTTTTTGTCCGCGGTGCACATAAAGAGGTAAAATCATGCGTCCATGCCAAACGAGATAAAGAATGGGTCTCCCACTCGCCAGAGCCAGATCGAGAGCGCGGCGGTTTTGAATTCGGATTCTACCCAATCGGCACCACAGCAAAACGATCAACCAGGCAATCTTGCCGGCAAGGTACCGCAACAGTTCCCGCTTTTGCCGTTTAGTAAGCATACCGTTTTTCCTGCAGCATCTCTAAAATTAATGATGCAGTACGAACCGATGCGCCGGGTGTGCCGAGAAGCCCCTTAACTCCAGCCAAGGATGATTTTATCTCCTGACGATAAGCCGCATCAAAGAGAAGACGTTCGATTTCCGGCAGGATGCGATCAGGAACGGCATCACCCTGTACAAATTCTTTGACAATTTCTCTTCCGGCTACAATGTTGACCAAGCCGATATGCGGAATTTTAACCACGCGCTTGCCGATCGCAAAGGAAAGCGGTGAGACTTTATAAACCAAGCAAAAAGGCGTTTCGAAGCAGGCGGCTTCCAATGTGCTGGTGCCCGACTTGACGACTGCGGCGTCTGCGTAGGCCATCAACTCGTAGGCGCAACCCGGCACCAAACGGACTGGAAAGCCTTTCACCCGTGCTTCCATTTTCTGCTTGGAAATGGTTTCTGCAACGCTGACCGCGACCTGCAGCTTGGGATACTGACTCTTGAGCTGCTCAGCGGTTTTCAGCAGCATAGGCAATAACCGATCGATTTCCTGCATGCGGCTGCCGGGGAAAACCGCCAGCAGGGGAGCGTTTTCATCGAGGTCATACCAACGAAAAAACTCTTGCCGCGAGAGGGTAATCTGCAGGCCGTCCATTAGAGGGTGGCCGACAAAGCGGGCATCGATGCCGTAGCGTCGGAAAAAATCCACCTCGAAAGGAAAAATCACCGCCATGCGGTCGACAAAAGCAGCCATTTTTTGTGCGCGGCTTTCATGCCATGCCCAGACCTGGGGTGCGATGTAGTAAAAGACCGGTGTGCCCAAGGCTTTGAGCCGTTTGCCCAGCCGAAGATTAAAGCCCGGATAGTCGATCAAAACAGCCAGTTCCGGTTGTTCTTCCCTGGCGTAATGCATGACTTCCGCAAAGGTGCGCCGAATTTTACCTAAATGGCGCACGACTTCGGCAAAGCCCATAAAACAGGTTTCCCTGATGTGACGGATGAGCGTCATACCTGCCGCCTGCATCCGGTCCCCTCCGATGCCCGCGATTTTGAGTGAGGGGTCAGCTGCCAGCAGCGCTTCGATTAACTTTCCGCCGTGCAGATCCCCCGAAGCCTCCCCCGCAATAACGAGCAGTTTCCTCCCGCTCATCCGATCACCCGAGCCGCACCTGCCATTACCTTTTCCCTAATCTCCATGGCGACGGCCAAGGCATCGCGCGCTTCCTTTGCCGTCACGACCGGCGTGCGGCCCGTCCTTACAGCCTCAAAAAAGCTTTGCCATTCCGCTTGCATCGCGTCCTGCTCGGGTACCGGTGGTTTTTCATAGACAATATTTCGCTTGTATTTGCCCTTGTCGATCATGCCCAAATTGATGCCGTCGGAAGCGGCGGGCTCGTCGGAAAGACGAAAGATCTCGGTCAGCTTGAGTAAAAAGTCGATCGAAATGTAGGCATCCTTTTGAAAGATCCGCATCTTGCGCATTTTGCGCTGCGAGATTCGGCTGGCGGTGACGTTGGCCGCACATCCCGAGGCAAACTCGATGCGGGCATTGGCGATATCCGCTTCGTCCGAGACGATGGCCACCCCGCTCGCTCGAATCTCCGTTACCGGACTCTGCACGAGACTGAGGATGATATCGATGTCATGGATCATCAAATCCAATATAACGGCGATATCGGTGCCTCTGGGATCAAAAGGCGACAACCGATGAGATTCTATGAACAACGGATCCCTGAGCCTGCCGTCCAACGCCCGAATAGCCGGATTGAACCGCTCGATATGCCCAACCTGCACCGGAATACCAAGGCTTTCGGATAATTGAACGATTTCATCAGCCTCTGCCAAGGTAGCGGCAATGGGTTTTTCGATGAAAACCGGCCGACCGGCCTGAAGAACCTGTTTAGCCATTGCAAGATGGTGTGTCGTCGGCACAATAACTCCGACACAATCACATTCGCGGATCAATTCCGCTGGTTCTGCAAACGCACGGCATCGGTAGCGCTCGGCAATTTCCTGTGCCCGCAGCGCATCGACATCGTGCACACCGACCAACTCTGCCGATTCCATTTGCGACAGCGCATTACAATGAAAGTTTCCCAACTTGCCGACGCCGATAATGCCTACTTTGATCTTTTCCATGGCTTTTCCTCGTCGATATGATCCTTCATAAATCAATTTAAACATTCTCATTTGATTTTACAAAATGAATAGGAGCACTCCTCGAACAGTTTTTTTTGCGTTTCTTTAATGAAATGTTTATTTTTGTAAAAGCAGGCGTTCATGCCGTCGATGTATCGAAAATAACACATCGCGAAAGGATGCATTATGCCCAACAAGGTGGAAACCTACAAGGATCTCGTTGTCTGGCAAAAAAGCCATCAGCTTGCCCTGACTCTTTCCCAAAGCAAAGCGGCCAAAAAGGAGTACGAATCCCTTTTGGAGGTCATGAGGGGCCTCGCTGCCGATACCGCCGCCAATATCGCCTTGGGCTTCCGCAACCGCGGTAAAAAAGCCAAGCTCCATTTTTATCAGGCCGCATTTAATTCCATTTGCCGGCTGAATTATTATTTGACGCTCGTCAATGATCTGGAGGCTTTGAAAAAGAGCGAAAACCTGGAAGAAGAAGTTAAATCCGTCGAGCACATGCTGATTCGGCTTATACGGTCGAACCTCTCTGCATCCTAAGCCAAGGAGTTCTCATGGATCTCGCCGCCATTCAACAAGAACTGCAGCGCAGCCGAATCGACGGCTGGCTTTTTTACGATTTTCATCATCGCGACCCTATTGCCGCGCGTATTCTCGATATGGATACCACCCGCTTTGCCTCGCGGCGTTGGTTTTACTACATTCCGGCGTATGGGGAGCCGAAAAAGCTCGTTCACCGTATCGAGCCGTGGCGATGCGATCATCTTCCCGGGCAAAAGCGGGTTTATCTCTCATGGCAGGAACTGCATCAGGCGCTGCAGGAGATAGTCGCCGACGCATCCACTGTCGCCATGCAGTATTCGCCGCTTAATGCCGTTCCCGCCGTCTCCATCGTAGACGCCGGTACCGTCGATCTTATCCGCAGCTTCGGTGTGCAGGTGGTCTCCAGCGCGGACCTTGTGGGCCGTTTCGAAGCGCATCTTTCCATGGAAGACCTGCGCACCCATGAAGAAGCAGGAAAACTCCTGCACGAAATCAAAGACCGTACTTTCCATGAAATTGCCGTTCGAGTTCGGAATGGACAGCGGCCGACGGAGCATGAAATCCAAGTTCTCATGCATGAATGGATGAAGGAGAAAGGATTGATTTGGGCAGACGGCCCAATCGTAGCCGTCAACGAGCATGCCGCCGATCCCCATTTCGAGCCTTCACCTTCGGCCGCAACAGTCATTCGGCCGGGAGATCTCTTGCTTCTCGATTTGTGGGCGAAACTGGATCGGCCGCGCAGCATTTATTACGATATCACATGGATGGCTTTTGTCGGAGAAGAAACGCCCCAAAAGTGGGAAGAGATCTTTCAGATAGTCGTTTGTGCACGCAATGCGGCACTACAGCTGATCAAAGATCGATTTGCCGCCGGCGCGCCCATTTACGGCTGGGAAGCCGACGAGGCTTGCCGGCGCGTCATTGTCGAAGCCGGTTATGGTCCGGCGTTTATTCACCGCACGGGACACAATATCGGCGAGCAGGTGCACGGCAACGGCGTCAATCTGGATAATCTTGAAACCAAGGATGAACGGACCATATTGCCGGGGACTTGCTTTTCAATAGAGCCGGGCATTTATCTGCCGGAAAAGAAAATCGGCTTCCGGTCCGAGATTGATGTCTTTGTCACCGATGAAGGCGAGGTTACTGTCTACGGGCCGATGCAGGACAACATTATTCCGCTTTTAGCGGTTTTTTAACCAACGGCGAAATCCTCTATTTCCGCAAGCTTGTCCAATAATTGATTTGTGTGATCACCATGACCATGGTGGCGATCTGGGTGGTTACGACTGCCACATCGCGAAAGGTCTCCCAAAAGTCCTTTTCTACCCGCTGCGGCACAAAAATCATGTCGCCCATTTCTACCTGCGTTTTGCGCGGACTCAGCAGTTCGCCCGTACCGGCTTTTTTGATTTTAACTTTTCTCGACCAGGCGCCGCTGTTGTAGCCGCCCGCCCGCTTGATATAATATTCATAGCTCTTGCCGGGTTCGTAGGGCAGGAGTCCAGGATTTTTAACATGTCCGACAACATAAACAGTATTTTCGACGGCCGGCACCACGATCAAATCCCGATCCTGGAGCGCAATGTCGTATTCCTTTTTCCCCTTCTGAAACAGTGCCACAAAATCCACTGAAACCAACCCCTTCAGCTCGCGGGCGCGTTCTCTATAGTAGGCTTTTTCAAAGGGATCCATATCGGTACTGATTAGGTAATCCAACCGCTCGAATTCGCGATCCTTGACCTCCTCCATGGAACGTCGCTGTACATAAGCGCCGTTGAGCATGGCCTGCGGC
>JAPDQV010000007.1:0-12854 GCA_034505495.1 candidate division KSB1 bacterium
GCTTTGAAATGTTCCAACGTTTCTTTATCCATCATGTTTCCTTTTCCCTCTATGTTGCATACCATTCGGGTCAAGCCCGCAATATTTTCGATTTTATTTGACTGTCGTCATGTGCTCCTTCCTTATCGACATCAGGCTGCGCGCGTAATTCCGGCAGCCACCTTGTAACCGTCAATTTCCCATTCGCGGCAATGATCGCCCACAGCCTGACCGAACGACATCTCTACCGTCAGCGTTTCGTTCTGCACATAAGACCGCATGGCCTTCAGCGCCTCTGCCATCACGCCGCTTGCCGCCACGCTCATGCGGATGCGGTCGGTCACCTCCAAATCCGCCTCCTTGCGCAGATTCTGAATGCGGTTGACAAACTCGCGCGCCAACCCTTCATGCAGCAACTCGGTGGTAATCTCGGTTTTCAAACCGACCGTCAAGTCGCCTTCCGAAGCGGCCGCCAAGCCGGGCTTGCTTTCCGTTTTAACGGTTACATCCTCAGGCGTAATCAGCACCTCGTGACCGTCGATCGACAGCCGTTCGCCGCCGTTCAGAATGTGATCGATCTCTTCTTCAGAAAAAGCGCGAATCGCCTCCGCCGCCTGGTTGACCAGCTTGCCGAACTTGGGACCCAGTTTTTTGAACACCGGCTCTACTTTCCGACTGTACAATTCCCGCTCGTCGCCGATGTAACGGATCGATTTGACGTTGAGTTCCTCCAGGATCAGGTTTTCCATGCCCTTGAGGAGCTGAGGCCGCCGCTCGTTGCGGGCGACAATAACGATCTCCGACAACGGCTGCCGCACGCGGATGCCGACATCGTTACGGATCGATCGGCCGAGCTCGACGATGCGACGCACCAGCGTCATTCGTTCCTCGAGCAGTTCGTCATTGAAATCCAGGGGCTGAATGCCGGCCTGCGGATAATCGCAGAGATGCACGCTGGACGGAACGTCGAAACGGCCGGTGGTCAAACCGCGGTAAATCGCCTCGGCCAGAAACGGCGCAAACGGCGCCATCAGCCGACTGATCGTTAAAAGGCATTCGTAGAGCGTTTGAAAAGCTGCGGTTTTGTCCTGTCCCATTTCGGACTTCCAAAACCGCCGTCGACAGCGCCGCACGTACCAGTTCGACAAATCTTCGATGGTAAAATCGGCTATCGCGCGCACCGCTTTGGTCAATTCATACTCGCTCAGCTCGGAATTGATCTGTCGGGTGACGGTGTTCAGCCGCGACAGCACCCAGCGGTCGATTTCGGCCCGCTCGGCAATCGGAATGCGCTCCTCCGGCCGATAGCGGAAGCCGTCGATGTTGGCGTACATGGCGAAAAACGCATACGTGTTGGTCAGCGTGCCGAAAAACTTGCGCGCCGTTTCGGCAACACCGGCTTCATCAAAGCGGGTCGGCACCCAGGGCGGACTGACCGCCAACAGGTACCAACGCAGCACATCGGCGCCGTATTTTTCCATCTGTTCGAATGGATCGACCGTATTGCCGAGCGACTTGCTCATCTTTTTGCCGTCTTTGTCGAGGATTAGCTCCAAAGACACGCATGTCTTATAAGTCGGCTGATCGAAGAGAAAGGTGCCGATGACCAAGAGCGAGTAAAACCAGCCGCGGGTTTGGTCCACGCCTTCGGAAATAAAGTCGGCCGGAAAACTCTTTTTGAACTTTTCCTGATTTTCAAAGGGATAATGCCACTGCGCCACCGGCATGCTGCCCGAATCGAACCAGCAGTCGATGACTTCCGGCACCCGCTGCATGCGGCCGCCGCACGAGGAACAGACGACGCCGATTTCGTCGACCGTCGGCTTGTGCAGGTCGAGATCCTCGGGCACATCGATGCCTCGCTCGCGCAGCTCGGCAATGCTGCCGATGCAGTCCTGCGCTCCGCATTGCGGACAGATCCAGATCGGCAGCGGCGTGCCCCAGAAGCGGTCGCGCGACAGCGCCCAGTCGATGTTGTTCTTGAGCCATTCGCCGAAACGGCCGGCGCCGACCTCTTTCGGGTACCAGTTGATCTTTTCGTTGTTGGCGATCAAACGATCCTTGAACGCTGTGGTACGAATGTACCAGGACTTGCGTGCATAGTAAAGCAGCGGCGATTTGCACCGCCAGCAATGCGGATAGCTGTGCACGATCTTTTCCGAACGGTAAAGAATACCGCGCTGTTTCAAGTCGGCGATGATGTCCGCATCGGCGTCTTTGACAAAACGACCGGCCCACGGCTTTATGGCATCGATGAATTTGCCGCTGCGGTCCACCGGATGAATCATCGGCAGGCCGACCTTTTGCCCGAGCTGATAGTCGTCTTCGCCGAACGCCGGGGCAATGTGCACGATGCCGGAACCGTCGGTGGTGGTGACGAAATCGCCGGCCACGGTATAATAGGCGCGCTTGTCCGGCTCCACAAAGGTATACAGCGGCTCATAATCGATTCCGAGCAACTCGCTGCCGGTCTTTTTTTCGAGAATTTCGTATTCGCCGTGCAGAACGCCGAGCCGTTCTTCGGCCAAAATCAGATTCTGTCCCTGATGCCGTACTTTGACATAAATGACGTCGGGATGCAGCGCCAATGCGACGTTGGAAATCAGTGTCCAGGGCGTCGTCGTCCAAACCAGAAAATAGGTGTTGTCTTCACCCTTGACCTTGAGCTTGATATAGACGGAAGGATCGGAGACCTCTTCATAGCCGAGGGACACCTCATGCCCCGAAAGCGGCGTTTCACAATGCGGGCAGTAAGGCAGAATTTTGAAGCCCTGATAGATGAGTCCCTTCTTCCAGAACTCTTTAAGAATCCACCAAACCGATTCGATGTACTCGTTGGTATAGGTGATGTAGGGATTCTCGAGGTCAACCCAGTAGCCCATGCGCCGGGTGAGCTCGTCCCAGTCCTGCTTGTAGAGCCATACGCTTTCGCGGCATTTGGCGCAGAATTCGGCCACGCCGTATTCGAGCACCTGGTCTTTGCCGTCCAGGCCGAGGGTTTTTTCGACCTCGATCTCCACCGGCAGGCCGTGCGTATCCCAGCCCGCCTTGCGTTCGACGCGAAAGCCCTGCATGGTCTTGAGTCGGCAGACTGAATCCTTGACCGTGCGGGAGATGACATGGTGAATGCCCGGCCGGCCGTTGGCCGTCGGCGGTCCCTCGTAAAAAACGAAAGGATTATCTGCGGGGCGTTCGTCCACGCTGCGTTGAAAGGTTCGATCCTTTTCCCAAAAAGCAAGGATTTCCTTTTCGAGATCCGATTGACGTTGAGGTAGTTCCGGGTAAATCATAGGCTCACTATAGATAGTTTTTGATCAACGGATAAAGCTTACGGACAGTTTCTTCGGGCCAATAGGAACGGTCGGTAAGAATCGCTCCCGCCAGGGCATGGCGGCAACTGCAGTCGACTTCAGGATCGATCTTGGCGATTGTTCGCCGCAGCATCTCTTTTGCGGTTTTGATGTTTTTTTCCATGTAACTGAGAACCAGTTCGACCGAAACCGTATGGCCGCTTTCCGCCTCGTACCAGCAGTCAAAGTCGGTCACCATGGCCAAGGTGGCATAGCAGATTTCCGCCTCCCGCGCCAGGCGCGCTTCGCTCATCTGTGTCATGCCGATCACATCCATGCCCCATTTGCGATAGGTTTGCGATTCGGCCAGCGTGCTGAACTGCGGACCCTCCATGTTAAGATAAGTGCCGCCCGCGTGCGTTACGGCGCCGATTTCGCGGCCGCTCTCGAGCAACGCGCGGCCAAGCCGATCGCACAACGGATGCGCCATCTGCACGTGCGCCACGATGCCTTCGCCGAAGAAGGTGTTGGGACGAGCGAGCAGACAGCGATCAAAAAAATTGTCGATGATCACCATGTCGGTCGGTTTATAGTCGGGGCGCAATGAACCGACGGCCGAGACGGAGAGGATCGCTCCGACGTCCAGCAGCTTGAGCGCATAAATGTTAGCGCGATAGTTCACTTCGGACGGCGACAGGCGATGGCCCCGACCGTGCCGCGGCAGGAAAACAACCTCTTTGCCTTCCAACTCGCCGATGATCAAAGCGTCCGAAGGCGGGCCGAAGGGAGTGTCGATTTTTTCTTCCCTCAGCCGAGAGATGCCTTCTATCTGATAAAGACCGGATCCGCCGATAATGCCGATTCGAGACATAGATCGTTCCTATAATCGTTCAATTATTGCCGTTAAAAGCATGTTGAACTTTGGTGCCGTTTCCTGGGCAACACGCGAGACGTCTTCATGCGTAACCGGCTGCATGGCTTGGGGCAAAGCCTGATCGGTAACTGCAGAAATGCCGAGGATTTCCATCCCCATTTGCCGTGCCGCCAATACTTCCGGTACGACCGACATGCCGACGGTGTCGGCGCCGAGCATCTGCAGCATGCGCACTTCGGCAGCCGTTTCGTAACTTGGACCGCTGACCGCGGCATAGACGGTTTCGGCCAAAGGGAGTTGCAGCAAAGCCGCAGTCTCTAAGGCGAGTTGCCGAAGACGACGGCTGTAGGCCTCGCTCATATCGGGAAAGCGTGCGCCGTACAGCTCGTCGTGCGGGCCGATCAGCGGATTGTCGCCCATCAGGTTGAGGTGATCCGTGATTAATGCCAGAGTCCCAGGCGTAAGATGCGGGCGAAGGCCGCCGACCGCATTCGTAACGATCAGAGTGCGAATACCCAGCAGAGCCATAGCGCGAACCGGTAGAACAATCTGCTGCATGCTGTAGCCTTCGTAATAATGAAAGCGGCCCTGCATGACCAGCGCTTTTTTTGCGCCCAAGCGTCCAAATACAAGGCGGCCGGCGTGAAACTTGACCGTCGACTGCGGCAGATGCGGAATTTCATGATAAGGAATGACGCCCGCTTCCTGCAGCAGGTCCGCAAAACCGCCCAGCCCGGTGCCGAGAATGATGCCGATAGGAGGCTTGGACGGAAGTCTTTGCTGCAGGAATTCAACAACTTCCAGTATTTGCTGTTTATAGGATGTCGTCCCTTTGCTGCTCACAACCTTTTGTTTCAAGTTTTGCGCCGGTTATCAGCCGCTCCCGCTATTCTGTGATGAGCTGAAACTTATCAGAATGCTGCTTCCGAGGGGAGCCGGAGTTTCTGACCTTAAGGCTTTAGATTAAATTGCGGCTCAGATCCTCGTCTGCCGCGATCCCTTTATCGCGCATGTCGCGGGACAAGTCGAGATTGCCGGTGCGCGATGCGGGCCGAACGATGCGCGGTCGTTCCGCATCTCTTTCATGCATTGGGGTAGCCGGTTCGGAAGATTGATTTTGCGCAAATTGATCGGTATGCGACGGCTGCCGCAGCCCCGGCGCGTCGTCTTCCATCAATTCGAGCATTTCCAGCTGCGATTCCAGGATTTGCCGCAGCCGGCGGACGAACGAGTCCTTTTGCGCATGCAAAAGATTTATTTCCCGTTGGATTTTAGCCAGCTCTTCGCGCCCTTCTTTGAGGATGCTTTCGGCCTCGAGCTCCGCTTTGCGGATAATCAGCTCGGCTTCGCGCTGAGAATTGGCGCGCGTATCGTCCACGGCGCTTTGTGCCTTCATCAGCGTCTCGCGCAGCGTTGCTTCCACGCGCTGATAATCGCGCAGCTGCGTGCGAAGCTTGATCAGCTCATCATTGAGCTGATTTTTTTCGCGCAAATGAAACTCCAGCTCGTCGGCCACCATGACCAAAAAGGCTTCCACTTCGTCGGGGTCGTATCCGCGCAGAACCTTTTTGAATTCTTGTTTGCGAACATCCAACGGCGTCAGTTTCACGGTTTTCTCCTTCGTAAAATTGAAGCAGCCTTTCTGCCTACAAAGAGAGCAGCAGGCGGTCGATCAACATGATGAGCAATAGTGCTATAGCCGGAGACAGATCGAGACCCGCAAGCGGCGGTATTATTTTGCGCAAAACGGAGAGCGTCGGCTCTACGGCCCGTTCGATCAGGCGCACCGGCGCAGCCTGTCGATTGACCGGCAGCCAACTCAGCACCGCCGCGGCAATAATGAGATATGCATAAATCGACAACAAATAATGTAGAACCAAAATGCCCATCTTGTCGGCTTTGACTGTAAATTTAACAAAATATATTGGTTTATGGCGTAAAAATCAAATAAAAAGTTGGAGGGAATTGCCGAGATATTTCTTGTTGAGTATTAAATAATTTAAAATAACTATTTTCACGTTTGATTTTTAACATTTGCGCTATTATATTGACCCTATATAAGGGTTTGTTTTAAGCAATGGAAAAAGCAATGTCCGAGCACCGGGTGACCTTTTTAGAAATTTTATACCATTTGATCGAACGCAGATTTACTGTAATAAAAATTGTATTAACAGCCGGAATTATTACCGCTATATTCTCCTTGATTATGCCGAAATGGTACACGGCAAAGGTTACTTTATTGCCGCCGAGCGAAGAGCGCAGCGATTTTGGCGTAAGCTCATTATTAAAGAACTTGCCGGTGGGTGGTTTAGGGCTGGGTCTCGGCTTGGGCACCCTATCTGACGAAACAAACCTATATTTGGCTCTACTTAATTCAAGAACAGTTCAGGATCTTGTATTAGAACGCTTTAATTTAAAACAGCGTTATAAAGTAAAAACGATGGAGGAGGCTCGAAAAGTCCTTGCAAAGAATACTTCAATAGAAATAAATGAGGACAATACTATAAGTGTTTCTGTTCAGGTTAAAACACCATTTTTCAGCAGTAAAAGAAAAACTGAAGAAGCAAGAATACTCTGCGCAGACATTGCGAATTATTATATTTCGAAAATGGACAGTGTAAACAGGCTGGTTCGTTCTGAAAAAGCAAGAAGAACGAGGCTGTTTCTCGAACGAAGATACCTGCAAAATTTAGAGGATTTGCATCGCGCAGAAGAAGAATTTAAAGACTTTCAGAATAAATATGGGATGATCGAGATCGAAGAGCAAACAAAAGCTATTATCTCCTCTCTGTCCCAACTAAAGGCTATGCTAATGGTAAAAGAAGTAGAAGCTTCTGTAGTTTCCCTCGACAAAAACAGAGATCATCCCGATGTAAAAAGAGTGATGAAAGAAGTTGAAGAGCTAAAGAAAAAGTACAATGAATTAAAAAATAAAAGTGAAAGAGATTTCTCTCTTATAAATGAGAGCGATCCGTTCATACCTCTCGGAAATATTCCTGATATTGGTATTCAGTATCTTCGTCTCTATCGCGAAGTAAAAATTCAGGAAATGGTACAAGAATTCTTATATCCGCAATATGAGCAAGCCAAAATCCAGGAAGAAAAAGACACACCGACAATTCAAGTATTGGATCCTGCTGTTCCACCTGAGCTAAAAACAAAGCCCAAACGCGTCCTCATGGTAATCGGCAGCATGCTTGCAGCTTTCTTTATTTATGTTCTTTTTTTAATCTTTTCATTTCAGCTTGATTATTTAAAAATATCAGATCCATTAAAGTATAAGAAAGTGGTTGCAATGGGCGGGATGATAAAACAAAGCTTCAAACTATTTAGTGTAGGAAACCATTAATTATCAGCAATGCAATCCATCAAACTTTTCTCGTCCGCAACTACTAGTAAAAGATTAATATTAGAGGTATTAATTTCTCTATTTGGAGTTGCCTGTGGTTTTGCTTTAAGCTATATTGGAATTATTAAATGCGGCTTATTTCTTCTATCTTTTTCTTTGCTCTTTATTTTCATCAATCATCCTATTCTTCTTCTTGTTATTGCTTACTCTTCGGGCATATTTAAAGATTGGCTCACCGAAAAGACGGCTTTATTTGCTTCAATTGATTTTACTGTTTTTATTTACTCGCTGACCATATTAATTCTTATCTTTCACTTTGTGAGGGTGGGAAAAATTTGGCAACTCAAAGTGCCGCCCGGTTTTATTTCTTTCAGCTTGCTTTTCCTACTAATGATTTTTTCTCTATTCTATACCGCCTCACCCAAATATGGCTTATTAAAAACATCAAGCTTTTTCTTTTTCAACGGATCTCTTTTTATTTTTTCATATTTGGCAATTACAACAAGGGAAGATATAAATGCTTTTATTAAATTTTTTGCTCTACTAGTTGGAGGGGTTGCAGTTTTTGCATTAGGAAATTTAATACATGGATTTTTAAAAGGTAATTTGATCTTTAGTTATCGTGCTTCATTTCTAGGGATTAATCCTATTAGTTACGCCAATTGGATTGGTGCAGCAAATATATTTTTTATTTCTCTATTATTTGGAAGGATTGACAGAACCAATAAAATATTCCTGGGGATACTTGTTGTCATTCTCACAGCTGCCATGCTGGTATCGAATTCGCGCGGACCTATTGCCAGCTTTGTTTTTTCATTGGCGGTATTAGGATTAATAAACATCCAACATATAAAAATTAAGCATCTTATACAAGGGGGGAGTGCCATACTTTTGACGATTATAGTTCTATTTTTTATTTTACCGGAACAAGTTACAAGTAGATACTTGGATCTTTTCGGCGGGGGAAGTGATGTTGTTTCAAAAGTTCATTCTGCTTATACAATAAACACCCGTTTATTTGCCTGGCAAACTGCTGTGTCTGCCGCGCTGTCAAGTGTGAGGAGTTTCTTCTTCGGAATAGGCTCAGGGGGATTTTCGAGTTTGTTCTACGGCCTGGATGTAAGATTATACCCTCACAATATGCTTATTGAAGTTTTCTGCGAACTTGGATTGGTGGGTTTAATTCTATTGATTTCTCATTTTTATATACTGTTTAGCCTTTTTTTTGCAAAATTAAAAAATATTGGGGGGCAGGATAAATTTACTTTTCTGGGGTTTGTAATGGCAGCAATATTTTTGACTTTTTCTGCGCAATTCAGCGGTGACCTGAATGATAATCGACGTATCTGGTTTTTTCTCGGGCTGGCTTTGGCAAGTTTGGAAATATATTTAAAAAACGCGAAAAATCTTTATAATGACAGATATCAAACGTCAAATAATTAAAAATTCGCTTTCGATCTACATTGGCAAAGCATTAAGTTTAGGTATTTCTTTTTTTGTTTTTATTTCGATTGCAAATTATTTAGGGGATGTAAACTTTGGAAAATTATCCACAGCCATTACCTATATCTCTGCTTTTGATTTTTTAGCAAATTTTGGTATTAATCAAATTATTATCCGCGAACTAGCGGCAAATCGGTTCAAGTATGAAAAAGTTATTGCCTCTGGGCTCATAATCAAGCTGGCAGTTACCTTTTTCGCTTTTGGACTCAGTCTTTTTCTTTTAATATTTCTAAATTATACACCCGAAATAGTAGTAGCGATTATCATTATATCCTTCAATCTATTTCTTTCTTCCAAACTTTCCTCAACCCGAACCATTTTTGAGACGGTGTTTCAAGCAAGGCTTGATATGGCTTTTCCTATGTTTTTTGTTGTCTTGGATAATATTCTTTTTGCAGCAGCGTTTTATTATTCAAGATCACATTTTTCTCTTTCAATGTTGCAGATAGCAATTATTTATACGTTCACGAATTTACCAGGTTTTTTAGCTATTATTTATCTTTTTTTTCGAGAGGTAAAGCCGGAATTAGCCGGAACTTGGGAATTAACTTTGAAGCTTTTTCGTGAGAGCGTTCCGCTTGCTGTATATTTGTTCTTTTCAATTCTTAGTACAAAAGTCGATATATTGATGTTGTCACACCTGGCCTCAGAATCCGAAGTCGGTATATATTCTGCAGCCGTTAGGCTTGTTTATCCTTTAATGTTTTTTTCTACTTCATTTACCCTGTCCTTGTTTCCTTTACTTGCTAAATATTATGGACAAAATGAGGCAAAATTTAATAGTATTTTCTTTTCAGGAGTTAAAATTGTCGCTCTGCTCGCAATAATAATCAGCATGCCTTTAACAATTAAAGCTGAAAATATTTTTAAAACTTTATATATAAAAGAGTATTGGTCAGGAATAATACCTTTTCAAATATTAATAATAACCTTGGGATTTAGCTTTTTTAATTTTTACTTTATTGATTTATTAATTGCAATAAAGCAACAAAAAGCATTGACTTACCTTTTAGGAGCAATCTTGATGATTAATGTTCTTTTAAATTTGCTCCTAATTCCAAAATATAGTTTTTTAGGATCCAGCATGGCTCGATTAGTTTGTGCCGTTTTGTTATTCATTATGTTAATTCGGGTGCTAAAACATTATTTAAAAATTTCTAAAATATTAAATATAAATATTATTTTATTTACAATTACTTTTAGCTTTTTTCAAATAATTATTCGAAACTTGAGCTTGTCTTTATATTTTCTGGTTTGTACTTTCTTGTTTGTTTCTTTAATCTTCCTGTTCCGCGTTTTTAAAATTACTGAGGCAAAGCAACTAGTTTATCTAATTACTAAGGAAAAGATAAAATTTTAGCCATTTCATGAGGAGCGGCTCATGCGAGTAGATTTTGTCGACCTTAAAGCACAGTACAAATCGATTAAAGAAGAAATTGACTCGGCAATCAGTAAAGTTTTGGAGAGTGCAGCTTTTGCTGCAGGACCTTTCGTTAAATCTTTTGAAGAACATTTTGCTGAGCAACAAGGCGTAAAATATTGCGTGGGAGTCAATTCAGGAACTGCGGCATTACATGCTGCAATGATGGTTCTTGACGTTAAAGCTGGTGATGAAGTCATCGTACCTGCCAATACATTTTTTGCTACTCCTGAAGCTGTTTCTCTTGCCGGAGCGACGCCGGTATTTGTCGATTGTGATCCTTTATTTTATAATTTAGATGTAGATAAAATCGAAGCTGCGATTTCACCCCGTACCAAAGCCATAATTGCTGTTCATCTTTATGGTCAACCAGCCAGAGTCGATAAAATAAAACAAATCGCAGAAAAACACGGCTTATTTTTAATTGAAGACTGTGCTCAGGCACATTTGGCAACTTTAAATGGGCAGCCCGTAGGGACTTTTGGCGTCATGGGATGTTTCAGCTTCTATCCGGGAAAAAACTTGGGCGCATATGGAGAGGGCGGAGCCGTTGTAACCGACGATGAAAAAATTTATCAAAAACTAATGATGTTTCGCGATCATGGAATGGCAACCAAGTATAAGCATGAGATTATCGGTCATAACTATCGAATGGAGGGACTACAGGGAGCGATCCTGGATGTAAAGCTTAAATACTTGGAGCAATGGACAGAAATTCGCCGAAAGAACGCCGAGCTTTATCGTCATTACCTAAAAGATATAGAGGAAATTGAATTGCCGACTGAAATGGAAGGGGCAAAACATGTGTACCATCTTTATGTGATCCGAACCGAAAGGCGTGATGAATTGCAAAAATATTTAGCTGATAATAATATCTTTACTGGAATTCATTATCCCATCCCCTGCCACCTGCAGAATGCCTACAAAAACTTGGGCTACAAAAAAGGCGACTTTCCGATTACAGAGAGCTATGCTGAAAGACTCCTTTCTCTACCCATGTCAGAACAGTTAAAGGAAGAGCAAATCGCGTATGTTGCAGAAACAATCAAAAAATTTTGGAAATCATGAAAAGTGGTCGCCAGAAAATATTGATGCTGCTTCAAAGCGATTTCCCGCCTGATATTCGCGTGTCAAAAGAGATCAAAGCCTTATCTAAGGCGGGGTATACACTTTTTTTGCTTTGCAACAATAATAAAAATTTGCCGGAAAAAGAAAAAATTGATAGTGCTCAAGTACTACGCTTACCCAGATTGAATTTTCTACCGCAAAAGGCGGCTAAACTATTGCGAATGCCGTTTTTTTTTAATCCATTATGGATCTATTTAATTTTAAAAATAATAAGAAAAGAGCGAATCGATGTCATCCATGTGCACGATCTGCCCCTCGCTCCTTTAGCAATAGGAGTCGGAAAATTAACTTCTCTTTCTGTTGTTTACGATATGCATGAAAACTATCCCGCTGCAATGGCGATTTGGGCCAAGAGGCTCTCTTGGCTTGAAAGACAAATTAAAAATACCATCATTGCACAAAAGCTGAATCGATTTGCGATAAAACATGCAGAAAGAATTATTGTGGTGGTGGAGGAACATAGGGACAAGCTCATTAAAGAGGGTGTTTCTCCAAATAAATTGGCGGTTGTGGGGAATACCGTAGATGTTCAGGAATTTCTTGGCCTTCCGATAGATACGGAAATCATTGATCGATTCAAATCTTTTTTTACCATTCTGTATATAGGTTCTTTTGCCGTCGACCGTGGATTAGAAACTGCCATCTTGGCAATGAAATACCTTAAGGACAAAATCCCTAACGTCCGACTATTATTAGTCGGCAGCGGAAAGAATCTTGAGGAGCTTCAACAATTAACTAAAAATGAAAATCTTGAAGCTTGGGTAGAGTTCATCGATTGGGTACCGTTTAAAAAGGTACCTTCCTTCGTTAGTGCTGCAAAAGTTTGTATTATTCCTCAACCTTCCAATTCTGCAAACGATTCGACCATACCCCATAAGTTGTTTCAATATATGCTGCTTGAAAAACCGGTTCTGGTCTCTGATGCCGCTCCTCTTAAACGGATTGTTGAAGAATGCAAATGCGGCAAAGTTTTTCGTTCCGATGATCCCAAACATTTTTCGGATATGATTCAAACCCTTTATGAATCTTCAGAATCTTACGGTGCTAATGGAAAGAGATGGGTAGAGAAAAAATATAATTGGGAAAATACTTCTAAAAATTTAATTACATTATATTCTTCGATATCCTAAGGAGGAGATTGTGAAGACTGCTGTCATAGGACTTGGTTATTGGGGGCCCAATTTAGTAAGGAATCTTTTTGAAACCAATTTGTGCGAAGAAATTTATTGTTGTGATCTAGACGAGTCTAAGCTCAAAAAAATACAATCTCGATATCCTTCAATAAAGATAACAACCGATGTCAATGAAATT
>JAPDQV010000007.1:12864-86708 GCA_034505495.1 candidate division KSB1 bacterium
GCGGGTAAGCATGTTTTTGTTGAAAAGCCGTTTACAGCCTCATCATACGAAGCCGAGGAATTGATCGCTCTGGCAAGATCCCGTAACCGTGTTATTATGGTTGGGCACACTTTTGAATACAGCCCTCCTGTATTGAAAATCAAAGAGCTTATTGACAATGGGGCACTGGGAAAGATCTATTACATCAGCGCTTCACGTGTAAATCTTGGATTGCATCAAAAAGATGTCAGTGTGATATGGGATCTTGCTCCTCATGACTTTTCATCTATTTTTTTCTGGCTTAATGAAGAACCTTTTCGCATTTCAGCAATGGGAAAGGCTTATGTGCAAAAGAATATTCCTGATGTTGCATTTATTAATTTAGAGTTTCCCTCCGGTTGCATAGCAAATGTACAAGTCAGTTGGCTGTCTCCAAGCAAGCTGCGTAGAACTACTATCGTCGGCAGCGAAAAAATGCTTGTTTACGATGATACCGAAAATTTTGAAAAGGTCAAAATTTACGATAAAGGAGTAAATTATAAGGATCCGGAGACTTTCGGTGAGTATCAGTTGAGTTATCGAACAGGTGATGTAATAAGTCCGCATTTGGATACCTATGAGCCTCTCAATAAAGAAATGTTCCATTTTATTGAGTGCTGCAAAAAGAACCTTCGACCAAAGACTGATGGAGAAAACGGATTACGCGTAGTCAGAGCGCTTGAAGCAGCTGAAAAATCAATGCGGGAAAGCGGAACCATTGTGGAGCTGATGAGACCATGAAACGAGAGGAATACAAAATTGATCCGAACTGCATTGTTTATGATAATGTGAAGATCGGAGAAGGAAGTTGGATACAAGGACCCTGCGTAATTGGGAAACCGCCAAGAGGAAAAAATGCTGGGGAACTGGAGCTGATTATTGGAAAGAATGCCGTTATTCGTCCCTTTACGACTATTTACGCCGGATCGGTTTTGGGGGACAGAATCCAAACGGGACAAGGCGCTTCTATACGAGAGGATAATGTAATCGGAGACGATGTCAGCGTCGGAACCAACGCGGTTTTAGAATTCGGCAACCGAATTGGTAATCGGGTTCGTATTCATTCTCTTTGCTTTCTGGAAATGGTAACCATAGAAGACGACGTTTTTATCGGCCCCAATGTTGTTTTTACGGATGACCCGCACCCTATGAAATGTGAACGTTACTTAGAGTGCTTGGGCGGTGTAACGGTTAAACGGCTCGCTAAAATCGGAGCTAATTCCACTATATTGCCGGGGGTTACAATTGGAGAAAACGCGTTAGTGGGAGCCGGTTCTGTGGTCACTAAAGACGTTCCAGACAACATGGTAGTGGCCGGAGTGCCCGCAAGAATTATTAAACGAGTCGATGAATTGAAGTGTTACCCCGGTTTCTATGAAAGACCTTATGTTTGGCCTCCTTATCAAAAGTAAGAGGGAATATTGAACCAATCTATTGATTCATCTTTGCCTCTGGTTTCGATCGTTATCCCCATGCTTAATGAGGCTGGGGCAATTGAGCGGTGTATCAATTCCATCCTCCATCAAGATTATCCGCTCGAAAAGATTGAGATTATCGTTGTCGACGGGTTATCTACGGACGGTTCAAGGGAGCAGGTACAAGCTCTTGCTTCAAAAAATCCTAATATTCGTTTGCTGGATAACCCGAAAAAGCGGACGCCTATATCTCTCAACATCGGCGCTCGAAATGCAAAGGGCAGTGTGGTCATCATCCTCGGCGCACACACGAAAATTAAGCAAGATTTCGTTCGCCTTAATATTTATTACATGAACAAGCTCGGCGTCAAGTGCACCGGCGGGACACAAATTAATGTGGGTGAAAGCTTTTTTCAACGTGCAGTCGGTTTGGCCATGGGCTCTTTTTTCGGCATCCCAAGCGCTCCTTATCGGTTTTTCCCCAAGGCGAGGTATGTCGATACAGTTGTTTATGCAGCCTATAAAAAAGAACTTTTTGATGAAATAGGTTATTTTGATGAAGAGCTGCACATTTCAGAAGATGCTGAATTTAATTGGCGAATTCGAAAAGCAGGTTACGAGATTTATTACACCCCTGAAATCGTTTCCTACTATTATCCACGCAAAACTATCGGTAAACTCTTTAAGCAATTTTTTAATTACGGCATTTTGCGGGTGAATGTAATTAAAAAACATAAAGATGCTTTTAAATTGATTCATATAATACCTCCCTTAATGCTCTTTACTTTTATTTTATCTTTAGGCCTTTCTGCTGTTATGCCCAACATGCTTTGGCCTATCTGCATATTGAGCGGTTTTTATTTGTTTTATTTGCTGGGCGGGGCTTTATATACATGCGCAAGCCGTCGAGCATGGCAATATGCGTTCATCTTGCCGGTTATTTTTTTTATTATGCACATTAGTTGGGCATTAGGATTTTGGGTGGGGATATTCAAAACGTACAAGTGAAATGTCAAAACGAAACGAAACTTTTTTTCTTCTTTCGATTGATTTTATTGCCATTAATTTAGCATTCTTTATATTTGTCCATTTGCGCAGCTCGGCGAAATTGTTCGTCGAAAAAGATCCTCTTTTCCTTTTTCAATTGGCCTTTATCCTTTACCTTTTCTGGTTCATTCTTTTCGTCTTTAACGGATTATATCAGTCCTGGTACACCAAATCTCGCTTGGATGAGCTGATTGCGGTTTTTAAAAGCGTCAGCTTCGGCATTTTTGTCATCTTTCTTCTCACTTTCGAGCCGCAGCAGGATCTTACGGTAAAGCCTACACTCGGCCGAATGATGATCCTCAGCTATTGGTTTTCAATGCTGGTTTTTGTCGGCGGCGGAAGGATGGCGCTGCATACGGTTCAGCGCAAATTGCTTGAAGCCGGTTACGGTCAGCGCAATACGCTCATCATCGGCTGGAACCCTTCGGCGTGGGCTTTAGCCGACAAGATCAAAAAATATCCCGCCTTGGGTTATCGGGTCGTCGGCTTTGTGAATCCCGATAAAAAAAAGGAAGAACAGGGCGAATACAACGGAGTGCCGCTGCTGGGCAACATCAAGCAGCTGGCCGAGCTGGTGGAGCAATATCGAGTAACGGAGACGATTCTCTCCTTGGGCAAGACGGCCCCCAAAAAGGTCATCGAGGTGATCGACGCCTGCGAAGAATTGCCCGTGCATATCAAGATCGAACCGGATTTGTACAATATCGTTCTCGGCCAGGCGCGGACCCAGCAGATCTACGGTTTTCCGCTCATCGAAATACACCCGGAGCTGATGCCGGCCTGGGAGAAAAGAGCCAAGCGGCTGATCGATATTCTCTTTAGCCTTATCGGCATTATTCTCCTTTCCCCGATCATGCTGCTGTTTGCCGTGCTCATCAAACTGGATTCTCCCGGACCGGTCTTTTTCAAACAAAAACGGGTGGGCAAAAACGGCAGAATCTTTGTCATTTACAAGTTCCGCTCCATGATCAAAGATGCGGAGCGCTATACCGGGCCGATTTGGGCGGGCAAAGCCGATCCGCGCGTCACGCGCGTCGGGCGATTCATGCGCAAGACGCGCATTGACGAGTTTCCGCAGCTGTTCAACGTACTTTTGGGTGATATGAGCATCGTCGGGCCGCGGCCGGAACGCCCCTATTTCGTCGATAAGCTCAAGCGCAAATATCCTCTTTACATGCGCCGGTTCAAGGTCAAGCCCGGCATTACCGGGTGGGCGCAGGTTAAGGGCAAATACGACACCACCCTTGAGGAGGCAAAAGAAAAGCTTGATTATGACCTCTACTATATCGATAATATCTCATTGCGGTTAGATTTCCGGATCATGTTTTATACGATTTTCGTCATGCTGCGGTTCAAGGGACAATAATGCGAGGAATACATGCTGGATCTCAAGTTTATTCGGGAAAACCCTGAAATCGTCCGTAAAGCCATTCGCGACAAACGGGCAACCGTCGATTTGGATGCATTTTTGGCGTTGGATGCGCGGCGCCGTGAATTGATCGGCAAAGTGGAATCGGCTCGGGCCGAGCAAAACAAAGTTACGCAGCAGATCAGCGTTATGAAAAAGGCCGGACAGGACGCCTCGGCGGTCATCGCCGAAATGGGGCGTCTCTCGGACGAGATTCGCGTCATGAATGACGAGCTGCGTCGCGTCGAGGCAGAGCTTTATGAACTGCATATCCGTATTCCGAATATTCCGCACGAATCGGTTCCGGTCGGCACGGAAAAGGACAATGTGGTGGTCAAGCAGTGGGGCGAGCTGCCGAAGCTCGATTTCAAGCCGCTGCCGCATTGGGAGATCGCCGAGAAACTGGGGCTCATCGATTTCGCGCGCGCCTCGCGCATGTCGGGCTCCTTTTTCGTCAGCTATCGCGGATTGGGCGCCAAACTGGAAAGGGCGCTCATCAATTTCATGATCGATCTGCACGTGGGAAAGCACGGCTATACTGAGGTGTTCCCGCCTTTTGTCGTCAAGCGCGAGGCCATGTTCGGCACCGGTCAGCTGCCCAAACTCGAAGAGGACATGTATCGCTGCGAGCTGGACGATCTGTTTCTCATTCCCACCGCTGAAGTTCCCGTCACCAATCTTCATCGCGAAGAGGTGTTGGAGGGTGATGAACTGCCGATCAAATACACTGCCTACACGCCCTGTTTTCGGCGCGAGGCCGGTGCCTACGGCAAAGACACGCGCGGACTCATGCGCATCCATCAGTTCGATAAGGTGGAAATGGTCAAGTTTGTCAAACCGGAGACTTCGTGGGACGAACTGGAGTCGCTGTTGCGGGATGCCGAGGAAGTGCTGCAGCTTCTCGAGCTGCCCTATCGCGTGGTGACCTTGGCTACCGGCGACCTCAGCTTCTCGGCAGCCAAATGCTACGATATCGAGGTCTATGCGGCCGGACTCGATCGGTGGCTGGAAGTCTCTTCGTGCAGCAATTTTACCGACTTTCAGGCCAGGCGAGCCAACATTCGTTTCCGCCGCGAAAAAGGCGCTAAACCTGAGTACGTCCACACCCTCAACGGCTCCGGCATTGCTCTGCCGCGCACGGTCATTGCCATTTTGGAAAACTATCAGACCGATGAAGGAAGAGTAATAGTCCCCAAAGTTCTGCGGCCGTATATGGGCGTCGACCTCATCAAGTGAGCAAAAACTATGAACCGCATCATTCGCACAATCGGTATCATTTCGGATACCCACGGCGCCGTGCCGAGAGCCGTCTATGATCTTTTCAAAGACGTCGATGAAATCATTCACGCCGGTGATATTGATAATCCGGAGGTCCTCGAAGAGCTGCGTAATATCGCGCCGGTAACCGCCGTGCACGGCAATATGGATGCCGTCTCGTTAAAAACTTCCCTGCCGCGCTCCCTCGACTTTGAAGCCTACGGTTTTCGTTTCCTCGTTGATCATGTCGATCCGGTAAAAACCTTCGACGGGCGGCCTACGATTTGTATTGCCGGACATACTCATCAGCCGATCGTTGACAAGAGCGATCAGGTTCTATATATTAATCCGGGCTCAGCCGTACGACCCAAGGCGGGACATAAGCCGAGCGTGGCGGTCTTGAAATTATCGAGCGACGGCAATGCCGAAGCAGAGATCCTCTATTTTGAAAAGGACGAATGACGTTTCTCGACAAATTGACCGAAACGGTCCGGAGACAGCAATCGCTGCTATGCATCGGATTGGATAGCGAATTGTCCAAGTTGCCCGCGCATTTGCGCAGCGTGGACGAACCGCTTTTTGCTTTTAACAAAGCCGTCATCGACGCTACGGCTGAATTTGCCGCTGCATTTAAGGTTAATCTTGCTTTTTACGAGGCCTACGGACTTGAAGGGTGGAGCGCGCTGAAGAAAACGTTCAGCTATCTCCCCAAGCATGTTATCCGCATTGCCGACGCGAAACGCGGCGACATCGGCAACACGGCGCGCCTCTATGCGCAAGCCCTGTTCGAGGAGCTTGATGCGGACGCCGTTACGGTCAATCCCTACATGGGAAGCGATTCGGTCGATCCGTTTCTGCAACGGGAAGAAAAGGGCGTATTTGTACTTTGTCTGACTTCAAATGCGGGCAGCGCCGACTTTCAACGTTTCAGCGACGGCAGTCGGCAGCTCTATGAAAAGGTAGCACTCAATGTTCGGGAGTGGAACGTGCGCGGAAACTGCGGGCTGGTGGTCGGAGCAACGCATCCGCTGGAATTGGCGCATGTGCGTAAATTGGTGCCGGACCTGCCGCTGCTGATTCCCGGCATCGGCGCCCAAGGAGGAGACGTGCAGGCATCTGTTGCAGCCGTGGAAGAGACGTCCGGAGCTCCGGTTCTTTTCAATTCCAGCCGGGCGATCCTTTACGCTTCGAGCGGCGCGGACTTTGCCGAAGCCGCCGCCCAAGCAGCTCGACAGACACGCGATCTTTTAAACAAATTCAGGAAAACAAATCATTTTTGAGGGTGTGAGGACTATGCGGAAAGAAAGAGCCTTGGAAATTTTCGAAAGCACGGGTGCGCTGTTGACGGGTCATTTTTTGCTGAGCTCGGGGCTGCACAGTCCGCAATACTTTCAATGCGCCAAAGTTCTTCAGTATCCTAACTACGCCGAGTTGTTCTGTCTGGAGATCGTGAAGAATTTCAAAGGGGAAAAAATCGACTGCGTCATTTCTCCTGCGATCGGCGGAATCGTCGTCGGCCAGGAATGCGCCAGACTCTTGAACTGCCGCGCCATGTTTGCCGAACGGGAAAACGGCGTGATGAGCCTGCGGCGGGGCTTTGAGCTTAAACACGATGAGCGGGTGCTGGTGGTCGAGGACGTCGTTACTACCGGCGGATCCGTGCAGGAGATTCTAGAGCTTGTACAAGGCGCCGGCGCCGAGGCGGTCGGTGTGGGATTTATCGTCGACCGCAGCAACGGCAAGCGGCTGTTCGACGTGCCGGCATTTTCGGTCTTTCGCATGGACGTCGTCGTCTACCAGCCTGATAACTGTCCTTTGTGTGACGAGGGTATACCCATCGTCAAACCGGGGAGCAGAAAACAGGCATAGCATCCGCTTTAGGCGGTAAGAGCTGTTTACGATTTTGTAGAAAAGGGGAAAAATCCGTTAACCGGCTTGGGGGGAAGCTATCGTTCCAATATGTCGCGATAGATGCGTTCGTGATCACGGTCGAGCGCAAGCATGGTGCGCAAGGGCTCTTTATTCTTTGCTCGGCGATAGATTTCGACGATTTCTTGGTAATGCGCCTTGATAAAGTTCTGAGCATATACATTATCAGGATTTTTAGCCAGAATGGCGTCGAGCATTTTGATGGCGGTTGCGACATGCTTGCGGGCTTTGTCGTTGTCTTCTTTGATGTAGGAGAGGCCGTAAAAATAATAATCGACCATTTCTCTGAACGGCCGATGCTGATCGCTCAAAAAATAGTTAACCAAATCCAGGCGTCGATCCCATCCTTCCGTATAACGGCCGAGGCCGAATTTGCTCTGCTCGGCGACATTGCGGGCTTTTTCGTAATAGGGGGTGCCGGCAAGAGTGCCCCACTTGTCGAATTCGCCGCCGAGGATCATATAGACGTAAAACGCCAGAACGCTGGTAAAGGAGTCAAAGTTGTCGTTGACGAACTGAATGGGATCGCCGCTTTGGTAAGCAAAGCGCCAGCGTTGATCGGAAAACTGGATGTCATAGCTGTTGCTGATGATAAGCGTACCTTTAAAGCGCTGCTCCGCTCCCTGCGTCATGTCCTCGAGCTGCAGGGTCAGCGTGAGATAAACCGGAGTGTTCCATTGGTCGGGACACCATGGCGAGCTGTCGAGAAAATGCGTCACGCGATCGGCAAAATCGCTCATCTTTTCGCGGCGTTCCTGCGGCAGCGTCCGCAGGTCCAGCTCGACCTTCGACTCGATCCGCTGCGCGCGCAAAGGGGTTAAAGTCAGCAAAAGAATCACAATCATCAATGGGGGAAAAAAGCGATGCATTTTATGCTCCATACTTCTATTCTGCAGTCTGCTTCAGGTTTTAATATTTGTTTTTTTCCATTGATAGTCAAGCTTTTCGTGCCGAATAATCAACGTCGTCGTTCGGTAAAGCGTTCCGCTTTATTTTGCTTGTGTCTGGCGCCGTGTGCTTTTGCCGCTTTTGAAGAGACGACGTTCGGCGGAAGGGGCGGAGGGACGGCAGGCGCGGCAGCCGCCTCGGCCTGGGGCGCGGAAAGCGTTTTTTACAATCCGGCCGGACTTTATTCCGGCAGCCGTTTCGAGCTGGTAACGGCAATCTATCGTCCCTTTGAGCTGGCAGAGGTGCATGCAGGATTCTTGGCCGTTGCTTTCGGCAAAGGGAGAACGGCTGTCGGGTTCGGCTCGGCGCTGTTCGGCAATCCTCTTTACCGTGAAACTCAACTGGCGGCTGCTGCCGCATATCGGTTCAAACCGCTCGATCTTACTTTCGGCGCCGCTGTGCGCTGCGGGCAAGTGGCCGTGACAAATTACGGCAATGCGTGGGCCGTCATGATCGATATCGGCGTGCAGGCAGCTTTGACGCCGAAGCTTTTCTGGGGGACTGCTCTGAGTAACCTGACCGGCTCGAGGTTGGGCCGTTGCAAAGAAGCGCTGCCGCAAAGTCTGCGGTTCGGTTGGATTTTTCAACCGCGCGATGGGCTGTCGCTGCATGCAGAACTCTACAAGGATGATCGTTTTTCTCTTGACGTGCGATGGGGAATGGCCTGGCGGCCCTGTCCTGCCCTGACCTTCCGCGCCGGAGCAGCCAATCAGCCGCGGCGATATTCCTTGGGACTTTCTCTCTTTATCGGCAGCCTGCGTTTCGACTATGCTTTTATGAATCACCTCGAGCTCGGCGGCTCTCACCTTATCGGTTTCGGCTGGGAATAACCCCATGATCCGAAAGATATTTGTATTTCTCGCTTGGATTGCCGTAGCCGGTTATTGCCAAGTCCCGGCCGATGACTTGGAACGGTTGGCAGAGTCGGATGAAACAGTCGACGACAACTCACTTTTTGAACAGCTCGATCAGCTGGCGCGCCGCCCTATCGATCTCAATCGTGCGACGACGCAGGAGCTTGCCGAGCTGCCGATTCCCTCGGTAGTCAGCGCAAAGATTCTGAACTACCGCATAAAGCATGGGCCGTTCCAATCGATTGAGGACCTGCTCAAAATCAGAGGGCTATCGGCCTATTTGCCTCAGATTCAGCCCTTTATCGTCATCGAGCCGCCGGCGGCAAAAATTCATGCCAGCGGTCGTCATCGCCTGCGGAACAAGACGGCAAAAAGCAGCGATCAGTTCTTTTTGGCGAGTCAGGTGTATAATCGCCTTCGCGTGGAATGGAAAAAGACAGCCTGCGGAATTTTGATCGAAAAAGATGCGGGTGAAGCGGCTTTTGACGATTTTGTAACCGGACACATAATTAGTGAACCGGTTACCGGTATGCGGATAATCTTGGGCGACTATACGGTCGAAGCAGGCAGAGGGCTGGTATTCGGCGGACCTTTTTCTTTGCCTTTGGGAACCGATCCGATGACGCCCGCCAAGCTGAAACGTACCGGAGCTTTTCCCTTTCTGTCCGCAAATGAAAATTTTCCCTTCCGCGGCGCGGCGCTGCAGTTTCATCGCGGACCTCTGCTGCTCTGTGTATTTGGCAGCGATAAAAGACGAGACGCCTCGATTGAGGAGGGTCAAGTCGTCTCGCTGCCGGAAGACGGCCTGCACCGAACGCCGGCGGAGCTCCGGCGCCGCAAAGCGCTGCGCGAGTGTTCCGAAGGCATGGCACTGCTTTATAATCCTTTCCAGAATCTACGGTTGGGCGCCGCGACGCTCCAAAACCGATTTTTTGCGCCTTTTGCTGATGAGGAATATGGAAAGCCGCGGAAATTTACCGGCAACAAGAATCGCCTAGGAAGCCTTTTCGGAGAGTTTATACTGGAAGATGTCGCTCTATTTGGAGAAGCAGCCTGGTGCATGGCGGGAGGAACGGCTTGGACCTTCGGCGCTCTCGGCAACGGCGCAGATTACGATTGGATTCTTATCCGGCGCCGTTATTCCCCCGACTTTTTCAGCTTTTATGCCTCCGCTTTCGGCGAGCCCAAAGCGAACAATCAGGAGGGTTTTTATTTGGGCGGAGAGTATCGCCTGTCGCCGGTTCTGCAGGCATCGTTTTATTACGATCAAGCTAAAAAAATGTCCGTCTTTCAGCCTTCCGGTGCCATAGGTGATGTTTTGATGATCGGACTTCAGGCAAAATTTTCAAAGATGACGGTTCGTTCCCGCTTGAAATTGCGCAAGCGCAGCGAGAACGTCAAAACCCTTGACAAGTTCGGTAACCTGGTTTCCGCAGAGGCCGAAGAACAGCGCGGCACCTGGCGAACCGAGATGGAAGTTCGCCCGCATCGCTTTATCACTGTTCGCAATGCGGTTGAGCTCTCATTTGCTTCGAGAGCTACAAGGCGGCTTGGCGACGGCTCTTTGTTAAGCTGTCGGCTGCAGATGAATATGCGTTCCTTGCGGATGAGTGTAGGTTCTTCGTTTTTCGATGCGTCGAACTATGCTTTACGCTTCTATCAGCCTGAATCAGATTTTCCGGGGGCATTGCCTCTGGTTATGCTTTATGGGCAGGGTGTCAGAAGCTATGCTGTCCTTGCTGCAAAAATTTTTGCTTTGACGTTGTCGGCAAAATATGAGCAGACGGTTTATCGCTATCGACCTGCTGGTGGAAATGATGATAATCGGCGCATTTCCCTGCAAATGGATTGGCAGTGGTAGATTTTTAAATAGTTGATGACAGGCTCTCTTTAAAACATCCTACGATATTGCAAATATAAAAGATGAATTATAGGTTGAATATATCCGGTATAATGTCTATATTTTCCCAGAATAAAGAAAGATTTTATCATGAGTTGGTTTGTCGAAAAGGCACGCTCGCTGCGGCTCTTAAGTTATCAATCCATTTCCAAAAGAGAAAAAAAATTTCGGGCTTTGGATTTGGGGCAGACGATCAGGACGGCTAAACGGGTCTGCTTTTGTTTGCCCGCCATACAGGAGAACCTTGATGGTGCCGGCCGGATGCTTGAACAATTCTCCCGCTCGTTTCCCAACTGCGAGGCGGTCCTTATCACCTTTTACGATGGCGGAATTCGACAATGGTTTGGATCGCAGCAGGTGATTGTGGTGAAACCTGAGGATTTGAACTGGTACGGCCATCCAAAAGCCTCTCTGCTCAAACGTGCGGGTGGCCGCCCGTTTGACTTGGCGCTCGACCTCAATATTGCCTATGATTTTACCAGCTTGGCGACGATCTGGCAGACGGATGCTCTTTTGCGGATCGGCTTTTACGATCCGATTCGGGAACCGTTCTACAGCTTTATGTTCCACCCTAATCCCGAAACGCCTGCCGAAAGGGCCTATCAACAATTTTTTAACCTGCTCGTTCAATTCAAATAAAATCTCTTGAAATTCTTTTTCAGCAGTTTCGAAGCTCGGTAAAGCAAAGTGATCATCAAGACGGATGAGCTGGTCAAAGGGTAAAATGTTATGAAATGGAAAAGGACGCATCGTTGCGGTGAATTGAACCGCACTCATGCCGGTCAACAAGTGGTTTTGATGGGATGGATCGCCGGTCGACGCGATCACGGCGGCATCATTTTTATCGATCTTCGCGATCGTTGGGGGATTGTTCAAATCAACATCGGTCCGGAATCGGCCGCCTATGAGCAGGCCAAGCGTCTGCGAAATGAATGGGTGGCGGCGTTCAAGGGAACTGTGGTGCTTCGCCCTGCCGGCATGGTCAATCCGAATCTTCCAACCGGCGAGATCGAGTTGTTGGCAAATGAGATCGACGTTCTCAACACCTCACAAACACCTCCGTTTTTGATCGCCAACGAGGTGACGGTAACCGAAGACCTGCGACTTAAATACCGTTATTTGGATCTGCGCCGGCCCGAAATGCAGCGCAATCTCATTTTGCGCCATCAAACGGCGCAGACGGTGCGACGTTATTTTAACAGCCTCGATTTTTTAGAGATCGAAACTCCCTTTTTGATGAAGAGCACACCCGAAGGCGCCCGGGACTTTTTGGTTCCCAGCCGTATTTGGCACGGCAAATTCTTTGCATTACCTCAGTCGCCGCAGACCTATAAGCAGCTGCTGATGATTTCCGGATTTGACCGCTATTATCAAATCGTCCGCTGTTTCCGCGACGAAGATTTGCGCGCCGACCGTCAGCCCGAATTCACCCAAATCGACGTCGAAATGAGCTTTGTCGATGAGCAGGACGTGATGGGCGTGATGGAAGGCCTGATGCAGACGATTTTCAAAGAGGTTTTGGGTAAAGACATTTCGACACCATTCCCGCGCCTTACTTATGATGAGGCGATGGAAAAGTACGGCATCGACCGGCCCGATCTGCGTTACGGTATGGAAATCCATACTGTCTCCGAGGTGGTGCGCGATTGTGAATTCAAGGTTTTTTCCGACGCGGTCAAATCGGGCCGAACGGTGGCCGGCATTTGTGCCCCGGGTTGCGCCGGCTATTCCCGCAAACAGCTCGACGATCTGACCGAATGGGCAAAAAAGCGCGGCGCCGGGGGATTGGCGGCAATCAAAGTCGTCGAGGGCAAGTTGGAGGGTTCCCTGGCCAAGTATTTTACCGAAGCACAAGCAGCGGCGTTATTGCAGGAATTCAAGGCTGCCGACGGCGATCTGCTGCTGTTATGCGCCGAAGAACGGGATGTGGCGCGCCGCATTTTGGCCGAGCTCCGCAACGAAATGGCGGCGCGTCTCAATTTGATCGATCCTTCCGTTTTTCATTTTTCCTGGATCGTCGATTTTCCGCTGCTTGAATGGAGCGCCGAAGAAGGCCGCTGGGTGGCGCTGCATCATCCGTTTACGTCGCCGGTGTATGAAGATGAGGACAAACTGCTGACTGATCCCGGCCGCGTACGCGCACGTGCGTACGACATGGTCATCAACGGAATCGAAGTGGGCGGCGGGAGCATTCGAATTCACAAACCCGATCTGCAAAAGCGTATGTTCGAGGCGCTCAAGATATCGGAAGAGGAATCGCAGCAGAAGTTCGGATTTTTATTGGAAGCTTTGCAGTACGGCGCACCGCCGCACGGAGGGATTGCCTTCGGATTCGATCGGCTTGTTATGCTTTTGGCCGGACGGTCATCAATTCGCGATGTAATTGCTTTTCCCAAGACGACGACCGCTTCTTCGCTGATGGACGGTGCCCCCTCCGAAGTCGATCCGAAGCAGCTTGTCGAGCTGGGTCTCCGGCTCCGTTAATGGGAAAGAAATGTGTAAAAATATGACAATATATGATAATTCTATTTTTCACTTGACAATAAGAAGGGTTTTTTGTAAAATGATTTGACAAAAGGTGCGCTGTACAGTAAAAGCACGTAACTGTCGAAAGGAGGTGTAGCGTTGATGCGTAAAAAAAGCATGGCGGCCATGATGGTGATTGTGCTGCTGGCGGCGGTTTTTGTAATGACGGGATGTACCAAGTATGCCAAGCAGGAACAATTGCAAAAATTGGAAGAGACCAAGTCGGCGGCCTTGGCGGCTGAAAAGTCATTGAACGACTGCAAAGCGGAAACGGCCAAATTGGAAGACGAATTGGCGAAGCAAAAGCAGGCGTTGGAGGACATGAAGGCCGAGAAAGAGACGGTTTCCAAACGTCTTGCAGAGATGTAAGAGAGTCATGAACCTGAAAACTGTTGGAGCATAATTTATGAAAGAGACCAGCAAAATCGTAGTATTAATCGTGACGGCTCTTGCTCTGACTTTGGGCGCTTCCCTCTCCTTCGCTCAGGCCAAAATGACGATGGCAGAGTACAACAAGCAGATGGCCGAATGGCAGGCGCGGTTGGAAGCCGCCGAAAAGGGCAAAGTCGAATGTGCCGCAAAAAATGAATCGCTGAAAAAGCAGATTGGCGAGCTGCAGGCACAAACCGATCAAGTTTGGAAAGAGATTCTGGCGCTGATCGGTGTTGATCAGGCTGCCGTGGATGCGTTTCGGGCGGAATTGAAGGCGTTGGACGCCAAATGCGATGGACTCCTGGCACTCAGCCCGGAAGAGCTGTTCAAAAAACGCGCTGACGTCAATGAAATCGAAGCTAAACTGGCCGAGCTGAAAAAGAACCGGATCGCGGTTTTGAGCGAGATGCAAAAGCTTATCGCCCAGATCGAGGGCAAGCTGGCCCAGATCAAGAGCAAGATGCCCAAGGCGATCTATGACACCTACACTGTAGTCGTCGGCGATTATCTGTGGAAGATATCCGGCAAGAAGGACATTTACAACGATCCGATGCAGTGGATGCGGATTTATTCCTATAATCGCGACCAAATCAAAAATCCGGACCTCATTTATCCGAATTGGGTGCTAAAGATTCAGCGCGAATGCGGGCCGGATGAGTACCTGGTGGCCAAGGGCGACTATCTCCAGAAAATCGCCGCCAATCCGCAGGTGCTCGGCGATCCGACCTCCTGGACCAAGATTTACGAGAAAAACAAAGACATCATCGGCGATGATCCGAATCTGATCTTCCCCCATACGGTGCTGATCATTCCGAAGAACTAGTTACGTGTTTGTACAGTGATCGAAACTCTCAGTTTGATAAGCAATTATCAGGCTGAGAGTTTTTTTATTAAAGGATTTTCGGAGAAGTAAGCGATTGAATCAAACGAACGAGGTTATTGAAAAAAAAATCTACTTAAAGGGGATCGACCCCATTCTTTTCTACGGCGCTCAAGATGCCAACTTGCTTTTCCTCGAGCAGTTCCTCAATGCGCGCATTGTTGCGCGCGGAAATGAAATCCTCCTTCGCGGCAGCGAGGAAGACGTGGCGCAGGCGGAGCGGATCGTCAATGAGCTGATCTTTATCGTCAATCGTAAAGGAGCCGTCAATAGCGACGACATCGAGACGGTCGCCCGCCTTTCCGACTGGAAAAATCGGCCTTCCCAGGAGCCGGAAAGGACGATCTATTTTACCAAAAACGGCGCAGTCAAGCCGAAATCACCCGGACAAGAAAAATATTGGCAGGCCGTCCAAAAGAACGACATCGTTTTTGCCATCGGACCGGCCGGAACCGGAAAGACCTTTTTGGCCGTGGCAATGGCTTTGGCGTTTTTGCGGGACAAAGCGGTCGATCGCATCATCCTATGCCGACCGGCGGTGGAGGCGGGCGAAAGTCTGGGGTTCCTGCCCGGTGATCTGCGCGAAAAGGTCGATCCCTATCTTCGTCCTTTGTATGATGCCTTGTTCGACATGGTTTCCGCCGACAAGCTGCGCAAGATGATGCAGGATCAGATTATCGAAATTGTGCCGCTCGCCTATATGCGCGGTCGTACCCTCAACAGCTGCTTTGTCATCCTCGACGAGGCCCAGAACAGCACTTCGGCGCAGATGAAGATGTTTCTCACCCGCTTGGGCCCGAATTCACACGCCATCATCACCGGCGATATTACGCAAATCGATCTGCCGAGCAAAACGGTCTCCGGCCTGGTGGAGATCCAGGAAATTCTGCAGGGAATCGACGGAATCGAATTTGTCTATCTGACTGAGCGGGATGTTGTCCGCCACCGTCTGGTGAGGGAGATCATCAAGGCCTACGAACAGTTCAACGGCAGGAACGCCAAAGCCGATGCGGCGGAAGGCGTCTCAGGGAACAGCGGATGAATATCCTCAATCGGATCAAAACTCTCAATGAAGAACGGCGTCTCTTTTCCGAGCCGTCGCGTTTGACTTTACGAGAGCATCGCCGAAAAATCGTCGGCATCGTGCTGCTTGCCGCCGTCATTACCGCTTTCTTTCCGCGTGGAAAATCCTTCGAATTTGCCGACCTTAAAGAAGGTCAAGTGTATATCGGCGAAGAAATCATTGCGCCTTTTACCTTTCCGGTCTTAAAAAGTCAGGAAGAATACCAAAACGACGTCGAAGCGGCGCGGCGATCGGTGGTGCCCGTTTTCGTGCGACGGGACGATATTACCAAGGAGCAGCTCCAGCGCCTGAATCATTTCTTTCAAAGTGCCGAAGCGGAGATAAAGAGCAAAGCCGCAACCGTCGATCAGCTTCGGGTTGTCTTTAATGCTTTTCAGATTGCTTGCTCGGATCAGGACCTGCAGTTTTTGCTGGGAATGACACCGCCGTCTGCTTCGCGCGTTTCGGATCTACAAAGGACGGCCGCTCTGCGCCGCATTGCTGATGCCGTGACGCCGCTGGTGCAGGAAAAGCTGACCGTCGGAATTTTGGATGCGGGCAAATCCGATCTGGCCGGACGCGATGAAGTCTCTGTTCGACTCGGCGATCGGGAGACGCTCGAATCGGTCAAGTATGTCCAGGACCTTGCTGAAGCCGGTGCAAATTTGTTGAAGGCGCTGCGGAGTTCGGGTCTTACAGAAGAAGAGGTCAAGATCGCCTATCATGTCGGCTCTGCGTTCCTAAAGCCGAATCTTCTTTTCGACAAAACTGAAACCGAAAGCCGAATTGCCGACCGCATCGGCAGCGTGCCGTTGGCCAAAGATCAGGTGCTTGAGGGCGAGCGAATCATCGACAGTCATCAGCGGCTGACACGGCAGCACCTGGAAAAACTGCACTCTCTCGCCGTCGCCAAGGCGGAACGGAGCGAAATGGCCGGCTTTTTCTCCAATGCGGCACCGGTTTTCGGCAAATTTCTGCTGGTTCTGGCGCTTTTGACGGTCCTCGCCGTCTATCTTTTTCGCGAAGAGGAGGCTATCTTTAACAGTGAGAAAAAGCTGAGTCTCATTGCACTCAATTTGCTCCTCCTGGTAATCATTGCCTACCTGGTCAACCGTTTCGCCGTCGATCCGCTTGTCATTCCGACCGCAGCTTTTTCGATGGCCGTGACGGTCTTTTTCGGCGCCCGCGTAGGGATAATGACGACCCTTGTCGCCGCTCTGCTGCTGGGCGCCATGCGCGGAAACGAATATGCTCTGGTCTTTCTTTCCTTAACAACCGGTATGGCGGCCGTGCAGACGGTACGTAAAGTACGAAGGAGAGATTGGATCATCCGCTCGGGTCTCTTGACTTCAGGAGCTTATCTCGCAACCATCATCATTCTGAGTCTTGTCGCTTATGCACCCTTGGGCAAGTTTTTCCGCAGCGCCTCCATCGGCGTCTTGAACGGTTTTCTCGCTCCCGGCCTCGCTTATTTGATGATTATTGTCTTTGAGTCGATGTTTGACCTCACGACGGATATGACGCTTTTAGAATTGTCGGATTTCAATCATCCGCTTTTGCGGAGACTGCTGCTCAACGCCCCGGGGACCTATCATCATAGTTACCTGGTGGCGTTGTTGTCGGAAGCAGCCGTAGAGGCTTTGGGCGGAAACGCCCTGTTGGCTCGCGTCGGAGCGCTTTATCACGATGTCGGCAAGTTGGAAAAACCCGAATATTTTATCGAAAACCAGACCAGCGGCAGAAATCCCCAGGAGAAACTGGCTCCGACGATGAGCGCCCTTATTCTTACCAACCACGTTCGTAAAGGACTGGAAATTGCCGGAGAATACGGACTGCCCAAGGAGCTGGAGGCCTTTATTCAGCAGCATCACGGCACGTCGTTGATGAGTTATTTCTATCAAAAGGCTCTGGATATGGGGACGGAGGCTGTTTCGGAAAATGAATTCCGCTACCCCGGGCCGCGACCGAAGACGCTGGAAACGGCGGTCGTCATGCTGGCGGATTCAGTCGAGGCGGCCTCGCGAACGCTCAAAGACCCGCCGCCGAATCGCGTACGGAACCTTATCGAACAGATCATCGACGAGCGCTTCAAGAGCGGTGAACTCGACGATTCGCCGTTGACGCTGCGGGATTTGTCAAAGATCGTCAATGCCTTTCATAAAGTACTCATCGGGCGTTTCCACGGTCGGGTGGATTATCCCAACCCCGTCAATAAGGAAAATGGAAAAGAGCAGACACAGAATTAAGCTTGCCGCGGCGGGAAGGAGGGTCAGGCTTCACCGCCCAAAGCTCCTTGATATGATACGCCGCATCCTCGATGAGGAATGTCCTAAGGAAGCCTGGCGCATTACGGTGATTTTTGTCGATAAGGAACGAATTATTGAACTAAATCAACAATTCTTTCAAAAAGAAGAGCCGACGGACGTCATTGCCTTTGATTTAAGCGACGACGATCGTCATAGAGAGGGAGAAATCTATATCTGTGTCGATATAGCGGCCGAGAACGCCGCTTTTTACGGCGTCACGCTCGAAAACGAACTTTTCAGACTGGCGGCGCATGGCGCTCTGCACTTGGCCGGTTATGACGACGGGGATGAAGGTTCCAGAAAACAGATGACTGCCCTGGAGAATAAAGCTCTTGAATATGTTTTTCGTTCTTTATAATTTTTTATGACAATTTCGAGGGAGTTTATTGGATTCCATTGTTGATACAAACCGCTTGGCGGCATTCTTTGCTCTGCTTTTGTTTTCCGGATTGCTTTCCGCTTCAGAATCTGCTTTTTTTTCAATCAACAAGCTCATACTCAAAAAATTGGAAGGCGAGTCATCCCGACGGGCTGCTTTGGCGGTCCGGTTGTTGCGCCATCCCCGACGACTGTTAATCGCCATCCTCATCGGCAACACGTTAGTCAATGTAACGGCGGCTTCGCTTGCCGCAGAAATTATGATGCAGGCGGCTGCCGCGCTTGGGCAACCGCAAAAGTATGCGCTGCTTGCCAATGTCTTGATCGTCACTTTTTTTATTTTGGTGTTCGGTGAGATCTCGCCAAAGGTCACGGCGGTGCGCAATCCGGCCACAGCGGCGAAATGGCTTTCTCCATTTGCGGCGATCGTGTTCTATCTTTTTTTCCCGCTCAGTTTTTTGGTCGACAAGTTGATCAATCAGATTACCTCGCTGTTCCATTTCAAGGAAAAGGAAAAAGATAAATACCTCGATGTGGACGAGTTCCAAGCCTTGTTGGAGATGGGAGAGGAACAGGGGGCTATTGAAGAAGAAGAACGCGAGATGCTGCATTCGGTCTTTCAGTTCGGAGAAACGACCGTACGCGAGATTATGGTGCCCCGAACAGATGTGGTGTGCATACCCGACGACATCGCTTTTGACGAGCTTATTGAGCTGATCAAAGAACACGGACATACCCGAATTCCGGTCTATTCCGAAACCATCGATCACATCCAAGGTATTCTCAATGTGAAGGATCTGCTGCCGCTGGTTTCAGAGCGGCCAAAGACCTTCAACGTGCTCAATTTCGTTCGTGAACCCATCTATGTGCCGGAAAGCAAAAAGATCGATGATCTGTTGCGGTTGTTTCAAAAAAAGAGTCAACATATGGCCATCGTCGTCGATGAATACGGCGGCACTTCGGGTGTGGTTACACTGGAAGACATTATTGAAGAATTGGTCGGCGAAATTCACGATGAATACGACGACGAAGAACCGCCTCTCCGAGAAATTGGTGCCGGTATTTATTTGGCCGATGCTAAAATCCAGATTGATGCGTTAAATGAAAAGCTTCCCATCAATCTGCCTGAGGATGAAGAATTCGAGACGTTGGGCGGCTTTATTCTGGCAAAAACCGGCTCCCTTCCTCCGCCGGGAGAGACAATCCGGCATGAGGATTATTTACTCATCGTTGAAAAAGTCGAAAAGAACCGCATCGTGAGCGTGCGCATTACGCACAGCCCGCGCACAGAGGAAACCAAAGAGACGGATTAGTCGTTTGATTTGACGCCTCGCTTTGTTATATTTCCGCGCTAAAACAAACTGCAAAGGAGAACGGGTATGTTGAAACTACGATTTGATTGGCGTGATATTTTCCGCGCGCCCCGTTTGGCTTTGAGCCTGCAGCGCATATGGATCGAACTTGTCGGGTTGACGATCGGATATGCCGTTTACCTTGTTGCGACGTTTGCGGCGATTATGGCCGCCGGTCTTCCGTTGAAAAGTGCATGGCTGCAGAACGGACTTTTGCCGTGTTTGTTTACCTTGGGTGAAAAGGCACCCTGGTACTCGTGGGTCATTTATGCCTTTGGCTGCCTCTTTCTCCTTTTCTCCCTCATGCTTGCCGCCGCAGCCGCCGCCCGCGCCATTTATATGACTTCAAAAGGGAACGCCTTTTATACATGGAAAGAAGCGTATGCCTTTACTTTCCGTAAAGCCGGTTCAATTTTGATGACGCCGATCTCTCTTGCCGTCATTATCGGGTTGATGGTGTTGGGAGCTTGGGTAATCGGTCTTTTAGGCAAAATTCCTTATGTCGGCGAGCTGGGTGTCAGCCTGTTTACCTTGATTTGGCTTTTCAGCGCTTTACTCCTGTTCTTCTTTTTCATCGTCACGATCGTTGCCGCAATTTTGTCGCCGGTCATCATCACCACAACCGATGAAGATGCTTTTGAGGCTGTTTTTCAATCGTTCTCGATAACTTGGAGTCGCCCTTGGCGATTTCTTTTTTACGAAGCTCTGACGGTCGTTTTGAGCCTGGCGGCGGCAGCCGGTCTCGCCTTTTTTATCAAGGAAGCCGTGGTGATCATGAATCGACTTTTCTCCTGGTTCATGGGCGGCGATTATATTAATTTGGCCAACAACGGTCAGGCGATGCTGCAAAGCTGGTTCTTGGCGGCGCAGCCGTTGCTTGAAAAAATCTACGGGCGTGTTACAGAATACATCTATTTTAATCGCGAATTTGTCTTGATTCCCGCCAATACGCTGCCAAAGACAGTTGTTATTTCTTCTTATCTCTACGCCTTTTCGTTACTCTTTGCGGTGGGATCGGTGGTCAGCTACGCCCTGGCAACGTTTACCGCAGGCAACACTCTTCTCTTTTTGTTGATCAAAAAGGACAAGGATGAAGAGAACCTGTTGGAGCGCAAGGACAAAGAAGAAGAGAGCGAAGAGACTGAAGAAGAGGAAAAGAAGGAAGAGGTAAAAACGGAAGACGAAAAGAAAGAAGAAACCTCTGCTCAATAGACGATTTGGGTCGGCGGTGAAAGTCGCCGACCTTTTTTATTTTATAATAGGTTAAGCATATAATTAACCGTAATCTTTTTCAACAGCTTATCCGCAGTACAAAATAATCCGGCCGATTTACGCTTTCCTGGAAACAATCTCCGTTAAACTGCAAAACAATTGCTTTTCGGCTTCTATCATGTAACTTTTTCTGCGCAAAATCAATAGTTGGAGGTATAATAAGGCATGAAATTTGGAATAGTAAAGCGTTGGGATCCGCTGAAAGGTTTCGGCTTTATCACGACGGACGAGGGTGACGACGTGTTTCTCCATGTGAGCAACTTGGCGCCGTCGCTTGATCCCCGTCGGATCGAAGAAGGGATGCGGGTCAAGTTTGATATCCGGAGCGATATCAAGGGTGATCAGGCGGTCAATGTTCGTAAAGCCTGAAACGACAAACCTTTTCAGCGGCATAGAAAACGAGGTTGGGTATTAAACGACGGGTTGCCGTATGACGGATGTATTTGTAAAAATAAAAGATCGGCAGATGGGACCCTTTAATGCCGAGGAACTGCGCGTGCTTGTCAACCGCGGCGAGTTTACGCTGTCCGATCTGGTATATGACGAAGAACTCGAGCAATGGGTGGAAGCAGGAAGGCATGAAGAGCTGCGCCGTCTTTTCGAAGAGCAGAACAAACAGAATCGTAAAAAAATTGTTTATGCCGTCGGAGGCGGCAAGGGCGGCGTCGGCAAGACGGTCCTGACGGCGTCATTGGGCATAGCGCTCGCGTCGCACGACCGTGAGGTCGTCATTGTGGACGCGGATTTCGGCGGTGCCAACCTGCATACCTGCATGGGGATCCTGGAACCGGCCGCCACTTTTTATCATTTTTACACATTACAGCGCGAATCGCTTGAGGACATCTGCCTCGAAACGCCTGTCAAGAACCTGCGCTTGATCAGCGGTGCCTGCGGCACGCTGGGACTTGCCAACCCCCGCTATCAGCAAAAGCTCAAGTTCATTCACCAACTGCACAAGCTGAACGCAGACTATGTGCTGCTGGATTTGGGTGCGGGTTCATCCTATAACGTCATTGACTTTTTCCTTGCTGCGGATCAAGGTATTTTGGTGACCACGCCGGAGCCGCACGCGGTCCAGGAAACGTTCAATTTTCTCAAGATGGCGGTGCTGCGGCAATTGTTGCGGCTCATCCGCAAGCACGGATCGGCATCCGCGGTGCTCGAGCAGCACGTTTTCGCAGAACCCGGCAAAATGCACTCAGACATGAACGACATTCTCCGCGATGTACGGCAGGTCGATGAAGAGGCCGCTCACATCATGGAAAACTTTTTACATAACTACCATCCGCATTTAATTCTTAATATGGTGCACAGCAGTCGGGAAATTCAGGAGGGTGACGCACTGCGCACAGCCGCGCATGACCTGCTGAATATCGAGGTTAATTATCTCGGTTATGTGGAATATGACGAAACTGTGCGCAAATCGGTTAAGGATTTGCGGCCTTTTGTGCTGGATTATCCCAAATCAAAGGCGTCAAAGAGCCTCGCCAAATTGGTTGCGGTCGGGTTGCTTCAGAACAGCGGCTTGAGCGGATTCAAGGAGCGGAGAAGAATTATTAAGCAGTTTACGGAACAGGCTGCCGACTATCCTGAGGCTTCGATGAGCGATAATGAAACAATCTGCTCAGTCAACTGCTTCTATTGGGGAGACTGCGATTATCAGGAAGGCGGCTATCCCTGCCCAATTCGTCATCTTAATCCGATCTTTCGCCAGCAACTGTAACTGCAAGCCCGACGATGATTTCGTCGGGCTTTTTTATTCGCGAATGAAATAGCGGCTGACGTATTCACCCCCAGCAAGTTCCTGTTCTCCGGCAAAGGGTAGAACATCCGCCCCAACGGCGTTTGCAGCAACGCGATAGCGTCCGTTCTCCAGCTTGACCGTTATTTTCCCCTTGGGCTCGATCGTGAAACGGCGGGAATTTTTGCCGCTGTAACGAACAACGAGTTGATAGGGAGTCTGGTTATCGATTTCCAGAGTCGTGATCTCTTCTTGCACGTTACTGATTTGCCGGGAATCGGGCAGTTCATCGTGCGCTCCGGAAATCATGCCGCCGACCTCGAGCGCAATCAACATCGAATCCGCCTTTGCGGCGTAGGCTGACTGCGGATATTTTTTCAAGAACTCTTGAAAAGCTTGCGGCGTATTCCGACTCAAAGTCTCTTTCCAGGCTTCGCTCTCTGCAAAGGCCGGATTGATCGCATCCAGCCCTTTCAATTTGGCAAACTTGGGGTACCTGACGGCAAAACTCTGCAGCGCTTCCCGTGTACCGGCGGCAAGCGCCTTTTTCCACTCCTGCTCCGTCTCCAGACTGTCCAACCGCTGCCGAGCTTTCTTTGCCTGAGGGCTGGCCGGATATTGATTAATAAAGCGGCGCAATACCACCATCGAAGTGTCCCTTTTGACCAGCTCCCAGGCGTTGCGGGCCTCGCCGTAAGAAATATATTCCATCCTCTTTTTAAAAATCAGCACCCCCGCAATAACAGTCAGCAATAATCCCAACACAACCAAACTTTTTTTCATAATCCCTCTCCCTTCCGGACGGCCGTATGAGGCCGCCGACAGAATCATCCTGGCAAATTATCGCAAAATTCTACATCAAGTGCAACAAAATTTACAATGAATTTATTTTCCTCATTCTTTTGCCAAGTATCGGAAAGCCTTTGATTTTTCCTCGTTACATTCTATTTTACGAACATGAGTTCCGGAAAAGGCTTTTGGGTGCAGAATCGAGCAGTCCTGCTCCTCCTCGTCAAGGTGTCCCTGGCGATTTCGATCATCGCCTTGTTGATTCGGCGTCTAAAAATCGAGAGATTGATCGAGACGTTTCTGGCAGCCGATCGCTTTTACCTGATCGCCGGCGCTGCCCTCCTATTACTAAATCTTTATATCCAGTTCCGTAAATGGCAGTTGGTTGTACGGCGCATCAATCCTTCAACCCCCAATGCCGCCATTTTTTTCTCTCTTCTCGTCGGTCTGGCTTTGGGCTTTGTAACCCCCGGGCGTATGGGGGAGATCGGTCGAGCGGCTTTCGTTCCGCACACGGACTGGGCCAAGCTGACCGGCTTGCTGTTGATCGACAAACTGATTGCTCTGGCAGTACTTTACTTTTTCGGGATGATCGGCTTGGCGCACGTCCTTTCATATACCTTTACTTCCGTTGTGTGGCTCCCCATTCTGCTTTCCTCTTTGATCTTGACTCTACTGATTTCCGCTGTTTTCTTTCATCCCAAAGCCCTTAAAAGTCTGGTGTCCGGCGGACGCCTGCGGGTTTTCAAGCGGCTTGCCTCCGGTGCGGGCGCAATTACCCCTCCACTTGCCGGCAAATTGCTGCTTTATTCCATTCTTTTCCTGCTGACTTTTTGCACGCAATTCGTGCTCTTTTATCTCGCCTTCGAGAGGCAGTCGCTTCTATCAGCGTATGCTGTTGCGGTTGCGGTGATGTTCGTAAAAGCGCTTTTGCCGATTTCATTAGGCGATTTGGGGGTTCGTGAAAGCGCCTCGGTCTATTTGTTCACTCTGGTCGGGGGAACTTCGGCGGCGGCTTTTGACGCTTCGCTTTTGCTCTTTGTCGTCAATGTGCTTTTTCCGGCTCTCATCGGCCTGATTCTTTTTCTCGGCAAAAGGTTCAACAACAAGGTCGATCGGGGGAATTGAGATGCTTTTCCGCCTTTTCGTTTTGTCAATCGGCTTTTTGACAATTGCCTACGTCACGGGATTGATGATTCTTCGGTGCGGCCTAAAGCGAATCAGATCGGTTCCGAAAAGTGAAAGTGAAAGAAGGGTTCGGGTTTCGGTGGTCATTGCAGCGCGGAACGAGGAAGCAGTCATCGCCGACTGCCTGTCGGCATTGACGGCCCAGACTTTTCCAAAGGAACTGACCGAGATCCTGGTCATTGACGACTATTCGACTGATGCAACCGTCGAAATTGCTTCCGGCTTTGCCGGCGTTACGGTTCTAAAGTCGCAGCCGATACCCGGCGTAGCGCCCAAAAAGGCAGCATTGCAAACCGGCATCGAAGCGGCAAAAGGTGAAATCATTCTTACAACCGACGCCGACTGCATCGCGCCGCCGCGCTGGATTGAATCGATGGCCGCCGCATTCGATGACGATGTCGACCTGGTCGCTTCCTGGCTGCTGGTGCGCGATGACGGGCGTCTTCTCAGCCGTATCGAACGGCTCGATTCGTTTGCATACGTTCTCATCGGCGCCGCCTTATTCGGGTTGAATCGGCCGACGCTGGCCAACAGCGCCAACTTGGCGTTCCGCAGGTGCGCCTTTTTCGAGGCGGGAGGCTATGCAGACATCGGCGCGTTCGGTTCCGGCGATGACGATCTCCTAGTGCAGAAAATGGCTTCGCGCAGCCGCCGGCAATGCCGATTTGTCGACGGGGAAATCGTGACCACAGCCGCCAACCCTCGTTGGCACGACTTTATTGCGCAGCGGCTGCGATGGGCTTCCAAAACCGCCGCTTACCCGCCCGCCTTAAAAACCGCAGAGGTTATCATTTACTTTTACTTTTTTCTATTATTCATTTCCTGGCTATGCGCGCCGTCTGTGCCGTTTCTTTTGATCTTTACGGCAGTAAAATTTGCTGCCGATTTTTGGTTTCTTCGGCGCATCAAGTTGCCCGAATTTGCCGTCTTTTTACGCGTTTTTTTCTTGGCCGAGGTCATTCAAGTGCTCTATATTTTAGCGGTAGGTTTATGGGCCAATTTGGGTGTCTATGAATGGAAAGGCCGGACTTATCGCCGCGGCCGCTTATTCTAAAAAGCATTTTGTCAAGGCAAGGCTTGCACTTTCACTGCACCTTTGCGAAATTGTGTGCAACCAAAATTAATGCGAGGTCGATATGATTCGATTTGCAATTGTCGGCTACGGCTTTATCGGCGGTGTTCATGCGGCTGTATTGCGAAAAATCAAAGGTGCTGAGGTCGCGGCCATTGTGGAACAGGATACGGCCAAGAGGCAGGCGGTAAAAGGCAACATTACGGTTGAGGGGGCCGAAGAGCCGTTGCAGGTGCCGTTTTACGCGAGCTTGGAGGAGGTGTTCGAAAAGACAAAGGTAGACGTGGTGAGCATTTGTCTGCCGACCCACCTGCACCGCGATTATGCCGTCAAGTCACTGAAAGCCGGGTGTCATGTGGTGTGCGAAAAACCGATGGCCCTGACGCTGAAAGATTGCGACGAGATGATCGTTGCCGCCCGCGCCGCACGTCGACGGCTCTTTATCGCACAATGCATCCGCTTTTGGCCGGAGTATGAAGCTCTGGAAAAAATTGTGCGGGAAAACCAGCTCGGCGCTTTGCTTTCCTTGCGTCTCTTTCGTCTCAGCGGTATGCCGAATTGGGGTGGGCCGAACGCCTGGTTTTTTGATGAGCAAAAAAGCGGAGGCTGTCTATTCGACCTGCACGTGCATGATGCGGATTATGTTCATTACCTTTTAGGGCGACCGGTATCCGTTCTTTCACGCGGCGTTTCATTGCCGAACGGCACCAACGGGGCTGTGACGACCACCTATCTTTTCGATCGCGACTTGATCTGCACTGCAGAAGGGAGTTGGCTTTATCGCAGCGGATTTCGCATGGGATTCTCGGCAATTTTTGAAGAAGGACAAATCGAGTACGATTCCGCTGCTGTGCCTGCCATGAGACTGTGGCGTAAGGGGAGCGCAGAAGCCGAAATCATCCTCCCTGAGCCCGGCGACGGTTACGAACGGCAGTATCGTTACTTTATCCATTGTCTCGAGCAAAACTTGGAACCGACGCGCATGACGCCCGAAAGCGCAAGACAAAGCATCGAAATTGCTTTGGCCGAAAAGCGTTCAATGGAAGAAGCGCGCCTGATTAGCCTAAGAGAATAAAACCGCTTGCGGGATTGAACACGATAGCCGGCGAAACCTTTCTTGTCTTGTTCAGTTTCATTTTAATAGATCAGAATTGCGTCATGGGTCGGGCGCATGTCTCATCGATGAAGCATTTTTTACAAGCTGCAGCCGATTCGGCAGACTTTGCCGACGCAACTCGTTGGGTTTCAAGAGAGAAAAACTGTTCTGCCGCTTGACTTGTGCGGTGAAGCCGGCACGACCGTTGCTTATTATACTTTAATTGATAGATGTATCTAACACTGAAAAGATCTTCGACAGCCTTTTCGATGCGGAACTCGCGCGCAAAAATTTTCAAGCTGTTTGCTTTTTCGGTCTGTCTGATTGGACCGGCAGCAACTCTCTTTTCAGCCGGAGCGTTCGATCTCAGAAATGTCCCGGCTGCGATCGATCCGTTCAAGCTCGGCAGTTCCGGGCAAAAAACACAAAAGGCGGAACGCCTGCTTCTCCGCGCCAAATCCGATTATTCTGCGGGCGATTATTGGGGCTGTTCCCGCCGTTTGTTTTCGCTCATTAACACTGACCCGCGCTACGAAAAGATGGACGAGGCGCTGTTTCTTTTGGGAAACAGCTTTTATCAGCTCGGCATGAAAGAGGCGGCTTCTCGTGCTTACATTCATATTACCCGCAGGTATCTTACCAGCCGCTTTATTCCTGAGGCGCTGATCGGTCTGCAGCGCATCGCCTACGAAAGAGGCGATTTTAACGAAAGTCTCGATTTCTACCGCGTGCTCTTGCGCAGCTCGCCTCCGCAGGAGTTGATCAATATAAGCGGTTATTATGCCGGCATGGCTTATTACAAGCTCGGCGATTATCCCCGCTGTTTGACGGCGTTCCAGCAGACCAACGACAAAAGCCCTTATCGCGGCTATGTTCTCTACACTACGGCTTTGGCGCTGCTGCGAATGAAGGACGTGCCGGCGGCTGTAGCGGCGCTCGAGCGTGCGGAAGCTTTGCCGGCCATCGACGCCGAACAGCGGAGGCTGACCGATGAGGCGCGGCTTTCGATGGGCTATATCTATTACGAGATCGGGCAATATGAACAGGCTTCCGCGGCATTCGCTAGAATTCCCCGCCAAAGCGAGCTTTATCCTGAATCTTTGCTGGCAAAGGGTTGGGCGGAAGCGCAAAGCGGGCGGTGGGAGTCCGCCGCTGCGGCGCTGACCGAGCTGACCCAGCTTTTTCCAAACCATTCTGCATCACAAGAGGGGCTTTTTCTCCTTGGCCGCTGCTGTACCATGTTGGGCCGATATGCCGAAGCCATCGCCGTTTTTGATCGACTGATCGCCAACACGCCGGATGTCAATCGTGTGACCCAAACCATCGAAAAGGTCAATGAAAAGATTGCCCGCGACCGCGAGCGCCTCGAAGCGCGACAAATGGAGTTGCTCAAGTTAGAGTCCTCTCTCATGGCCGACTTGGAGGATGACGCCCAAGAGGCATCCGTGAAGCGGCAGGAAAAGGAAAGACGACTGAAGGCATTGGCGGAGGAAAGGCGTGAGCTGATGGAACAGCTCGATCGGCTGGACCGTCTTGCGCGCGAGACTGCGGTCAAGGAAGAACGGCGGAATTGGCGGGCGTATGCGGAATACGGCAAAATGCGGGCAGCTTTTCTGCAGCAGCAGGAAAAGAACAGCTTCGGCAGCGAGGGTGCGCAATGAGGCGATTGCTCCAAAGAAAAACACCGCTCATCTGGGCATTTCTCGTACCGTTGTTGGCGGCTTTGGGACAGGAAACATCTTCGGCCAGGCTTGAGGAACTCGAGCGGCTGATTCAAGAGCATGAAGCCTTGCTGCAAAAGTATCCAGAAAACGAATTTACTCCCGTGACCACGTTTCAGCTGGCTCGGCTTTATTATGATCGTGCTCAGCTGCTCTTTCAGCAGCAACTGGCGGCATACGAGCGACGTGACAGTCGTGAAGCCGAATCGGAGGCCGCTCCTTTGCGGCCCGATATGAGCCGAACGATCGCCCTCTGCCGCGAGCTGCTGGGAAAATATCCTCGGATTGCCTTTCGCGATCAGGTCATTTATCAGTTGGCGACGGCCTGTCAGGAAGCCGGCGAAGAGGAAGAAGCGGCGCACTGGTTCGAACGTTTGTCTGAGGAGGGCGCTACCCAGCACCTTCCTGAAGCGCTATTTCGGCTTGGTGAATTTGCCTTTGACCGCCGACGATTCGAGCAGGCTGCGCTTTATTATCAAAAGCTCCTCGATCTCGGCGCGACGTCGTTTGCCCGCATGGCTCTTTATAAGCTGGGATGGTCTTTCTTTAATCTGCGGCGCTGGAACGATGCGGCGCAGAGTTTTTTGACTCTGCTTGAACAAACCGCGGCGGGCAGCGCCGAAGAGGTGGCAGACCTCAACCGCGAGGCCGTCCATTATCTTGCCGATTCGTTCATTGAAGCCGGCGGCCCGGCTGCTGCCGAAGCTGCTTTGTCGGCTCATCTCGATCACTCATACGTTCCCCAAACACTCGAAAAAATGGCGCAGCTCTATGAGCAGCGCTCTTTATATCAGCAGGCGGTTGAAGTCTATCGACTCTTGGTGCGTTTTTATCCGAGCTCTCCTGCTCTGCCGCGCTATTACCGCAGCATGATCGAAGATTGGGAAGCCGCCGGCGATGCGGGTGAGGCTAATCGCGTGCGCGAAGAGGCCGTCGAGAGATTTGCGCCGGGAAACGGTTGGAATGCGGCAAGTCCTGAGGCGACGGCACAGGGAGCTGAGCTTTGCCGAGAGGCGTTGATTTATCTCGGCAAATTCCATCAGTCGCAGGGCAACGAAAAGCAATCGCCGGAAAGCTATCTCCGAGCAGTAAACGAATATGATCGTTTTTTGCGTCTCTTTCCGCAGGATTCATTGCGGGGAGAGATCTATTATTTACAGGCGGAAAGCCTGTTCGCCCTCGGGGAATATGCGGCGGCTGCGGAAGCCTATCGCGCTGCTGCGGCGGTTCCCCTTTCGCCGTGGCGCGAAAAAGCAGCTTATAATCGCGTGCTGAGCCGCCTCAAGCTGCGCAGCACCGAAGAACCGGATACCTTGCGTCTGCTCAATTTTCTCAATTCTGAAGCTGCGATCGTATTGCCCAATCTGCCGCGCAGCGATGCAGAGCTTTTGTTCGCCTGCAATGATTTTTACTGCATGTTTCCGCAGAGCGAATGGCTCGATCGCGTGCTGATGATATTCGGCCAAGTACTTTATGAAAACGGCGCCTTAATTTCTGCCGTTAAAACCTATGAACGCATACTGAAACTTTCACCGACGGGTCCATTGCGTGCTGCAGCCGCCGCCAATATTGCCAGAGCTTTTTTCGACAGCCGCAACTATCGGGAGGCACAGCGCTGGTTTGTGGCCGCCGCCAAGCTCACTGCAGACCCAGAAGAAGCGCGGCAGTTCCAACGTTCCGCCGTTTCGACACAATTCAAACTGGCCGAGCAATTGAGCGAACAAGGACGAGCTTTGGAGGCGGCTCACATCCTCCAGCAGGCTTCTTTGGCCGGCGTCGATTCGCGACTGGAAGCCCAAGCTTTGTTCGAAGCCGCTCTCCAGCTGCAACGGGCCGACAGCCTTTTGCAGGCGGCGCGGCTGTTCGAGCAGCTGGTTCTGCGGTTTTCTGATGCCGAGCAGGCTGCCGCAGCCCTCTTTCAGGCCGGAACCCTGCGCGAGCAGCTTGCCGATTGGGCGCTTGCCGCGGCGAATTTCCTCCAGACGGCTGAAAGTTACCCGCAGTCGCCGCTGCGTCGGCAGGCCCTAAAGAACGCCGTACGCTGCTACGAGGCGGCGGAAGATTGGCTTGCCGTCAAAACGGCTTCCCAGAAATTCGTTCAACTCTATGCCGATTCAACGGAATCTCTGGAATATCTCTATAGGATCGGTGAGGCGGCGCAGCGGCTGGGGCAACCTCAGGAAGCAGTGCCCGCATTTCGGCAGGTCTTGCAGCGCTTTACAGAGTTCCAGCGCCGGGGTCGCGACGTCGATCCCTATTTTGCCGCAGCCGCACAGTTTATGCTGGCGGAAGAACAGTTTGCCGCCTTTAAGGCTCTGTCGCTCAGGCCGCCGTTTGAGTCCAATTTGAAAAAAAAAATGACGGCCTTTAACGCCGTTCTTCAGGCCTTCAGTGACGCGGCGCGCTATCGTTCGGCGGACTGGACGACCGCCGCCATGTTCCGCATCGGCGAGACGTTCGAAGAGATGGTGCGCGCTTTGGAACAAGCTCCTCTTCCCGACGGACTGTCGCCGGAGGAGCAGTCGCTTTATCGACAAAAGTTGGCGGAGCGCTCGCTGCCCTTTATTCAGCGCGCTCTCGAGGCGCACCAAAGCAATCTAACACAAGCCGCCGTCAACGGCATCGAAAACCAATGGGTGGCCATGAGCCGCGAGCATGCTGCAAAACTGCAAAGCGTGCTGCCGCCCAACGCCGAAGACGTATCGGCTGTTTCGGAGGGTCGATGATTCGCGCATTACTGTGCATTCTACTCTTTTACGGACTAGGCACGGCGCAACAGCCGGATTCTACAACCGTCGATTCAACCGCAGTTCAGTCCAAGGACCAGGGCGTCAAATTATTCCTCGACAAAATCGAGGTGGAGGGATCACTGGAAAAGCCGCAGGCGGTCTTTATTCTGCCGGGACGTTCACCGCAGATTGAAGATTTCGCCATTACGCGTTCGTTTATATCGGAACTTTTTCGGCCCGTCGAGCGGAGCGTTGCCGTCGAGGTATCGAAGCGCGGGCCGAGCAAACCGTAAGCTAAACACAATTTGGAGAGATGAACGGTTTTGCGTATTTTTATTTGATCGTTTTACAGCATTCGGACTGCTGAAGGAGGCATTTTGCAGGGAATCATTCGCTTTTTCGTACAGGGCGGACCGTTGATGTACGCCATCCTACTGGCGCTGCTCGCCGGTTTGGCCGTCATCATCGACCGCATGATGGTCATTCGCATCAAGAACCGTATCGATGCCGAGACATTTGTCACTCAAATCGTCCAGTTCCTGAAAAGCGGCGCTGTGGATCGGGCGCTCGAATTCTGCAGTCAATCCGAGGCAGCGCTTCCCCGCATCGTCCGCGCCGGACTTTTGGAAATCAACCGCTCTGATAAAGAGATCCAGAGCGCCATGGAGTTGGCCGCCATGGTGGAGATTCCCAAGTTGGAACGCCGCACGCATTATCTCGCCATGCTTGCCAATGTCTCTACATTGCTTGGATTATTGGGTACCATCCTTGGTCTTATCAGCGCTTTTGCCGCCGTTGCACACGCCGATGCGGCGGATAAAGCCTCTTTGCTAACCGCCGGAATCTCGGTCGCCATGAACACCACCGCCTTTGGAATTATCTCGGCGCTGCCTTGTCTTGTCGGCTATACCTTCCTGATGGAAAAGACCAACGAACTGATCGATGAAATCAATGAAAACGTCGCCCGACTCTTCCGTTATATGACATCGGCGAGGTGAGCGATGGATCTCAAAGCGACGGTCAGATCGCGCAGTCGCGGCCATGGGCGCGCGGAAGAGCTCAATCTGACGGCGGTGATGAATATTTTTCTCATCCTTATTCCTTTTCTGCTGCTCACCGCGTCGTTCGTGCGCCTGGCCGTTTTGGAAATGACTCTTCCCAGCCTGGAGCGTGGTGCATCGACGACTGCGGAACGGCCGGTGATCAACATCCTGACCGTGCGGACTGACGGTCTGCAGCTGCAGAGCTCGGATTTCAAATTTCCGGCCTTGCCCAAGGGGACGGATTATGATTGGCAGGGGCTGCGGCGACAGCTTGAAACGATCAAACAAAAATATCCCTCGGCAGAAGAAATCATCATTGCACCGGAAAACAGCATCCGCTACGAAATCATCGTCACCGTGATGGATGTCTGCCGCGAGAGCGGGTTTCCGGCTATTTCGATTAGCGGGTGAACGATGGCTGAGAGTCCTTTTGCAAATCACTCCTTCAACCTGCTGCGCCGCGTACGGCGCGAAAAGCGGCCGACCTTTGCGCTGCAGCTGACGTCGATGATCGACATGTTTACTATTCTGCTGGTCTTTTTGCTCAAGAGTTTCAGCGCCGAAGGTCAGATGGTGACTCTGACGCGCGATCTGCGGCTTCCGGAATCGTCTTCTCAGCAGGCGCCGCGAGTACTTTCGGTTATAGCAGTTACGCAGGAGTGGATTTTGCTCGACGGTCGACCGGTAATAAGATTAAACCAAATCACTCCGCAATCGCCCTTGGTCATTGCGCCCCTGAGAGAACAATTGCTGCGGCTACGCTCCATATCCGAGGGAATCGCATCGCTCTCTGCGGACTTGGGTTTTCGCGGCAGCATTTCCATCCAGGCCGATCGCGACCTCCCCTTCGAAATCCTCAAACGCATCATGGTTACTGCCGGTCAAGTCGGTTACGCAAACCTTCATTTGACCGTTTTGGAAAAGGAAAAATAGCTCTTCAGCATGCGGAAAAAAAACGGACATGTTCTCCATCTAAAGATTTTTGACGGCAGCAGCGTGCTGAAGCGTGACCTCAAGCCCGGCGAAAGGCTGCGGCTCGGCCTCGGTACGCAGAACGACATTGTGGTCATCGATTCTGTGCTGCCCAAGACGATGCTTTTCATGGAGAACCGCGGCCGCTTTGCTCAACTTCGCCTGCATCCGAGCATGCGGGGCACACTTTCCTATCGTGATTCCACGCTTGACCTGCGCGATCTGATGGGACATGAGCTCCTGCCGAGCAGCGGCGACTGTTTTCTGCTCAGGCTCCTTCCCGGTCGGACCGGCACGATTCTCATTGGTGAAGTACAAATCGCCTTTTATTTCGACGGCGTCGTCGAGATGCGGCCGGCGTTTCCCGCATTCGACTGGAAGGCCGCCTGGCGACGCTCGCTGAGCCGTGATCTCTTTTTCAAGGCGTTGGTGCTGATCTTGCTGGTCGGAGAATTTTTCTGGGGGATGCATCTGCGGACTGTCAAACTACCGCCGGAAGAACCGCCGAAAGCGGAACAGGTTCCGCAGCGTTTCGCCCGTTTCATCGTTCGTCCGCCGGAACGGCAGTCGCCTTTATCCGTGTCAGGCAGCGGCAGCGAAACGACGCCGGAACGCAGCGAGACGAGACGCGGCGGCGAACGGAGAGGAGGGGACGGCGGATCAGTCGGCACCACAGGACTTTTGGGTCTGATCGGCGGACGGGAAGGCGGCCGGAGCCGGGCGGCCGATTTTTTGCTCGATCAGGGAGTAGCGAGGCAGTTGGACGAACTATTGAGCGGCGGAAGGTTGCTGCAGAGTCGAGGCGGCCGCGGCGGCTCTGCCGGAAGCGGCGAAGGCCTCCTCGATTTGTCGGCATTGTCGCGTCTCGGCTCCGGCATAGATGAATCTGCAGTTGCAGGAGGCATCCGCACCGTGGAGCTGCAAAAGCAGGGCGATGTGGCGATCGAGTTGCCGCAATCGATCCGCGCGAGCGGCGAAGCCCGCGGTCGCCGTACCGCCGAATCGGTGATGGCGGTCATCAACGCCCAGCGCGGACGCGTCATGTATACCTACAACAAGTACTTGCGCCAGGACCCGGAGCTCGAGGGAAAAGTGAGTTTTGACGTGACGATCGCCGCCGACGGTCGGGTGACCGAAGTGCGCATCGTCGAGGCCACGATCGCCAATGCGGAATTTATTGCCGAACTGACGGCAATTTTGCGGGGGTTAAAATTTCCTTCAATCGAGGCTGGAATCGTGACCGTTAATGTCCCCTTTGTCTTTCATCGCGCGCAATAGGTCTATTTTCGGCGCAGCTCGGTCGGCGAAATGCCCAGGGCTTTCAGTTTGACCTGCAGATTCTGTCGCTTGATTTTCAACAAGCGCGCCGCCTGACTGACGTTGCCTTTGGCCTGTTCCAGCGCCGCGGCAATCACTTTGCGCTCGAATTTCTCCACGAACTGTTCCTTCATCTCTGCAAATGACAGTTCGCCGAATCGGGGCGCATACCACTCCGGCTCCGTTTGGGCGGCTGCTGTGATTTCAGGGGGCAGATCGGATGCGGCAAGCGTCTCATTCTCGGCCAAGATGACGCTCTGTTCGATCACATGCACCAGTTCGCGCACGTTTCCCGGCCAATGGTAATTCATCAGGATCCGCAATGCCGCCGGTTCAATGGCCCTCACGGGACGTCGGTGGCGTTCGGCAAAAACGTGCAGATAATGCTCGGCCAGCAGCGGAATATCTTCCCGACGCTCCGCCAAGGTCGGCAGCCGAATTTCAAACACTTTGAGGCGATAATAGAGATCGGGGCGGAAATTTCCGAGGTCCATTTCTTTCTGCAGATCTTTGTTGGTGGCGCTGATCAGCCGCACGTCGGCAGTAATGACCTCTTTGCCTCCCAGGCGGGTAAAGGTCTTGTCTTCCAAAACGCGCAGAATCTTGGCCTGCGTTTCCAGGCTCATATCGGCAATTTCATCGAGGAACAGAGTGCCGCCGTGCGCCAGTTCGAATTTTCCCAGCCGTTGACTCCCGGCGCCGGTAAACGCTCCCTTTTCGTGACCGAACAGCTCGCTTTCCACCAGGCGGCGCAGTTCATTGTCACATAAGGGCCGTCGGCGCGGTTGCTGAGCGAGTGGATGGTGCGCGCCGCCAGCTCTTTTCCCGTGCCGCTGGCGCCGACCAGCAGCACGGTCACGTCGGTCGGCGCCGCCTTTTCGATCAGCCGACGAACATGATGCATGGCCTGAGAATTGCCCAACAGGTCCGTCTTTGACTCGGCGATTCGTTTCTTCAGCTCGATATTTTCCCGCTCCAGTCTGATCTTTTCCAGAGCACGGCTGACGATCAGGCGCAATTCATCTATTTCGTACGGCTTGCTAAGATAATCATACGCCCCCGCCTTCATGGCCTCGACCGCCACTTTTTCCGAACCGTAGGCTGTAACCACGATAACCGCCGGATGTGCGTCGAGCCGCATTTCGCGCAGACGCCGTAAAAACTCCAGGCCGTTAATTTTCGGCATGTTGATGTCGCATAAAACGACGTCCGGCCGAAGCTGCGTCACCTGCTGCAGCGCTTCTTCACCGTCGCCGCATTCGTCGATTTGAGCGTTAAGAATTGCCAGCGCTTTGCGCATGCCGTAGCGGGCTGCCCGTTCGTCATCAACAATCAGAATCTTACTTTTCGCAAGGGTTTCCATGTTTTGTCCGTCGGATATAGTCATGCTGCATTGATCGGCAAAATGATCGTAAACAACGCTCCGCCGCCAGGGCGATTATCTACAAGAATTTGTCCGCCCATTTCCTCCAAAGTCCGTTTAACTATGGCCAAACCCAAGCCGGCGCCGACGGTTTTGGTGGTGAAAAAGGGCTCAAAGATGCGTTTTCGCACCGAATCCGGCACCCCGGGGCCGTCGTCCGCCACGGTCAGAACAAGCGTCGAATGCTTGCGACCGCCTCGTCGTTTCGTGTGAGCAGAAAGCGTAACCTCGACGCGGCCTTCCGCCTGCACCGCCTGCATTGCATTCAGCACCAAATTAAAGACAATCTCTCGCAGGGCATGGACGTTCAGCGTCACCGGCGGCATGGGACGGAGCGAATCGATCAGTTCGATGCCGCTGCGCCTTGCCTGATGACCCAAAAGCGTCAGAACGTCTCTGACGACTTGATCCGGTCGTACGGTTTCGACTTCCGCGGCAGGCGGTCTGGCGAAGGTCAATAGCCGCTGCAGAATGCGCTGCAGACGCTCTATCTCTTCCAAAACCAGAGCCAAATCGGCTTTTTCCGCCTCTCCCGCCGATTCGTGCATAACTTGAATGATCGCCTTTATGGACGAGAGAGGGTTCTTGAGTTCGTGCGACAAGGTGGCTGCCAGTTGGCCGAGGGAGCTCAGCTTTTCCGCCTGGTGAATGCGGTCGATCAGCTCGAGCCGTTCCTGCACCAGCCGCGCATTTTCGACGGCCAAGCCGATTTGATTGGCAAACGTCTGCAGAACGTCCAGTTCTTCCTCAGAGAAATCGTTGCCGTTCTCTTTGGCGCCCAGGCAAATCACGCCGCGGAGCTCGTTGCGGAAAAAGATCGGCACCGCCAACGCAACATCGCTGCCGCGCAGAGCCGCCTGCACGCGCGGGTCGCGCATCTGTCTGCGCAGACTAAAACCGCGCGTCGCAAGCAGTGCCTCTACCAACATTTTATCATCGATGAGCGGACTTTTGTCGCCGCCCTTTACCGGTTCAGGCTCCGGCGAGTCGGGACGAAAAATGAGAACGGCGCACCGGCGCACCTTGAGCGCCGACTGCAGCGAGCTTTTCAGTTTTTGCGTCAGTTCTTCGAGGTCCACCAGGCTGCTGATGCTGTCGGAAAGTTCGCGCAGAAAAAGCTGATAGTAGTAGCGGTCACGGAAAAACAACTTGTCAAGGCGGCTTTGAAAGGCGGCGCGGAAGGGCTGAAAGGCAAAGACCAGAGCAACCAGCAACAAACCCTCGATGATCTCGGCATTGACTTCGGGAAACTGGCGAAGGTATTCGCCGATGCGGCGGATGCCGAGCAGATAGGCGGCCATCAGGAGCCCGTAAGCGATGGAATGAACAAAACTTGGTTTGATGACCAGCCGGTAGAAATTATAACGATACACGTAGTACAGCAGCACCGCCAAGGGAAATGCCGGCGAGAGCAGCATCAGGAGGTCAAGGTAGGGACCGATGAAGGGTAGCCGGCGAAAAGAGAAAAGATAGATCAGCGTCACGCCGATTCCGATGAACAAAAGCACGTTGCTGATGCTGCGGTAAAAGCGTCTGTCGGATTCCTCGCGCAGGATGCGCGTAAGACGTTCCGAGGCGATAATGGAGACCAAAAGGCAAAACAGCAGCCAGATGAGAAAGGGTGTACTGATCCACGTACTCCGTCCGGGATAGGGTTCCACATGGCGGATGACGTAATCACCGTAGAGAGCAATAAAGGCGAAGGCCGGCAGATAGAGGAACGCCATGAGCGTGATATGCCGCCTGCGCAGGCGTGTGCTTTCCTGTTCCAAAGTGAGCAGATGGATCAGCTGGATATGCACCAAAGCCGAAGGCGTGAGACTGAGCCCCAAATAGGCGATGACCGAGAGGGCGCGGATCTCGACGGCAACAACGCGGCCGAACAAAAGGGATATGAGAATTGCAAAGAAATTGCCGGCAAACCAAAAAATGATCGAGAGAAAGAGGATGGCAAAGGCTGCGTCCACCGGACGTTTCGGACGTCGCTGCAGGGAAAGGGAAAAAAGCATTACGGCCAGCGCCGTACCGAAACCGAAACCGATGAGTGTCAGGATGTCGAGCAGGGGCATGAGGCCTCAAAAGGTCAGGTTGAGCGCCGCCAAGACGGTCTCGATTGGGGTGATGACTGTGACCGATGCAGAACCGGCAAAGAGCAGCCCCACAGCGCGATTCTGCAAGTCCACCACCAGGCTGCCTGAATCCCCAGGTTCCGACATGGAGTTTGCCAGAATCTGATGCTCGAACAATGCCGCTTGTCCCGCATAGCCCACCTCGATCGTGGCATCGAGAATAGTAATTTCGCCTTCGGTATAACCGGTGGTGCGGCCGCTCTTTTTCACCTTCATGCCCAGGGCGGGACTTGTAGTGCCGTTTACCCGCCCGATGCCGCGAATCTCATCGGAAATGAGACTGTTGTTGATCGGTTTTGCTGCCGCCGCATCGACGAGGTTGACGGCATAGGATTGGGTGGTTACCAGACGAGTCTGCGAATGGGAAAGAGCGGCAAAAGCATTGAGAAACGAGGCGGCAAAGCGCGCCAACGGGCAGGTCGGAGCTTCTTTTTCTGCCGGAGCGTTCTTGAACTGCAGTTTGACAAAGCGATCGAGCACGGCGATCCGATCCTGCGGATTCTTGCCGCCGTCTGCGGCGGCGGGTTGTAGAACAGTGTCTCCGACTTGAGCGTTATTGCAGTTGGCGAGAACATGATTGTTGGAGAGAATGAGGAGCTCGCCGGTGCGGGCGTCGCGCACCAGGGCGCCGAACGTGCCGGCGGTCACGGCATAATGGCCGATACTGACGCCGGCCGGAGCAGGCCGAAAACGGTCGCGAGGCGAATCGTAGGCGTAGATACGGCCGACCGGCGTAACATCGGTCAACACGCCGGCTACTGTCTTTGGCACTACATCCTGAGCTGCAAGCGCCGAAACCGGCAGCTTGTCGACCACCAACACCTTGAGAGCAGGCTCGCTCAAAACCCGGCCTTCCGTTTCTTTGAACCCTACGCCGATGCCGATGACGTTGGCTTTGCGCAGCATCTTGTTCCTTACTGCAGCCAAAGCATCCGAAACCGTTTGAAGATCGCTCATAATCAACCTCCCAATCTATGGTTTGAATTTAACCAATTCGTTTAATTCGACAACAGGAAATTCGATTGCTTTTAACAAACGGATGCCCTATAATCTCTCCGAAATTTTCATTGGAGCTGGGATGATCAAGCGCAATCGCTATTTGGCTCGTTTAGTGTTTCTGCTGGCTGTGACGCTGATTTTGGAGCTGATCGGTCTCCCGCAGCCTTTTACCGGCCCTTTGGTGAACATGATGCTGATCCTGACTGCGCTGATTCTCGGCCTGTCGGCCGGCGTCGGTTTGGGAGCTTTGACCCCGATCGTTGCATTGTTGCGCGGTCAACTGCCCGCGATGTTGGCGCCCATGGTGCCGTTCATTGCCGTGGGTAATGGGCTTTTAGTTGCCTGTTTTTCTCTCTTTGGGCAAAAATTTCGTCGTGCAGAGGGTGAAGGGATTGCTTGGGGCGCGGCTGGGCTAGGGCTTTTGCTCGGTGCTGCCGCAAAAGCGGGCTTTCTCTATGGATCGGCTCTCAAGCTTTTACCGCTGATTGTGGGAAGATCTTTGCCCGCGCACTTGATCGGTATGATGGCTTTGCCGCAATTCGTTACAGCGGTTTTCGGCGGCCTCGGGGCGCTTGTCCTTTTTCGTCTGATTCGGCTCCGTTACCCGCTGCAATTTTAAAAAATAATTGTGATTCCTTGTACTTTTTTAATATATTTGCGCTCTTTAAATCACCAAAGCAAAACTATTTGATAGGAGGATTTGTGAGTTGAACAGACTAGTGCCTAAGCAGATGTTTTTCACCAAGGGGGTGGGTTACCACAAAAATGAACTGCAAAGCTTCGAATTAGCCCTCCGCAATGCGGGGACGGAAATCTGTAATCTCGTCAGCGTTTCGAGCATTTTCCCGCCGAGCTGCAAAATCATCTCCAAGGAAGAAGGTTTGAAGCTTCTGCGGCCGGGGCAGATCACTTTCGTCGTTATGGCGCGCATGACCACCAACGAGCCCGGACGCATCATCTCCGCCGCCATCGGGCTTGCCCAACCGAAGAACAAGGAACAGTACGGGTATATCAGCGAACATCACGCGTTCGGACAGACTCAGCAAAAGGCCGCTGATTTTGCCGAAGACCTCGCCGCCACCATGCTCGCCTCGACCCTCGGCATCGACCTCGATCCGGAAAAGGCGTGGGATGAACGCAAGAAGCTTTACAAAGTCGACCATAAAAATCAATTCGTCAGCCGCAGCATTGCCCAAACAGCGCGCGGCCATAAGGACGGCCTCTATACCACGGTTGTGGCTATGGCGGTTATGATTCTCGAATAATCCGGAAAAAATCTTATGAAATCTTTACGTTCCTTTTTTGAGGGGGCGCCGGACATTGTTCCGCAGCCTCTGCGCAAAAGTCTGTCCGTCTCCCAGCTCGTCGATCTGTTGGGTGCGACCTCTTTCGAGGCGCGGCGCGTCGCTGCAGGCGCTCGGTTATTCAAACGGATGATCGACGGTAACGACACGATTTGGCTCGGCATTGCCGGTGCGGGCATTGCCGGAGGCATGGGCGGCATGGTCATTTCGCTTATCGAAGCCGGGTTTATCGATGTCATTTGCTCTACCGGCGCGCAGGTGTATCACGACCTTCATTTTGCCTATAATCTGCCCGTCAAAGCCGTCAGTCCCCTTGCCGATGACAATTTGCTGCGCCGTCACGGCGATACGCGCATTTACGACATCGGCATCCGCGAAAAAGAGACGCTTGAAGCACAGGATGAGATCATTCGCCGTTTCGTTCGTGAACGTTATGCCGAACTCTCCGGTCGGGAATTGTCGAGCTGGGAGTTCAATGCGCTTCTCGGACGGTGGGTTGCCGAGACCGCGCCTAATCCCGAGCGCAGCTTTGTCGTTGCCGCGGCAAAGTACGGTGTGCCGATCTTTTGGGACTCGCTATCCAACCACTCGATTGCCATGAATCTAGCCCGAACCGATCGCGAAGGCTTTCCGGTGCGCCTGTCCGGCCAGGCCGACATTTTCGACTCGGCGGCTATCTCTTTTGCCATGCCGCAAACCGGTTTCGTCGAGCTGGGCGGCGGCGGCCCCAAGAACTTTATTCAACAGACCGGTCCCACCATCAGCCAGATTCTGCAGATCGAGTTCGAAGGCGCGGAAAGAGGCCTGCAGATCACCACGGCAGTCGAACGCGAAGGCAGTCTTTCCAGCTGTACTTTCAGCGAAGCGGTCACTTGGGGCAAGTACAAAGAGGCCGATGAAGAAAAGCTGGTGCAGATTTGGGGAGAGTACAGCGTCATTTTCCCTCTGCTTGCCGCCTATGTTGTGGACAACTGCAAGCCGCGACCGGCCAAGCGCATTGTCGATCAGCTGCCGGATTATCGTGAAAAACTGGAGGCGGCACGATGAAGCTCTACACGCATAAATTTTTGGGCGAAGAGAACGAGTTCGGCGGCTGGGAGGAGGCGCGATATGTCATCTTACCGGTTCCGTATGAAGGAGCCGTCTCTTACGGCCGCGGCGCGGCCGGCGCTCCCGACGCCGTGCTCGAAGCCTCCTGCTACCTCGAGTTTTACGACGAGGTCCTCGGCTTTTGTCCGCATCGCGCGGGCATTGCTGTCGCCGCCCCGCCGGCGATAAGCGACGACCATCAGGAGATGCACGAAAGAATCTATCACCGTACCGCCGAAATTCTGCGAGCGAAAAAAATACCGGTGGTGCTCGGCGGCGACCATTCGATCAGCAGCGGCGTCTTTCGCGCCTTCAAGGAACACTATGGAACCCTCTCCTGTATTCAGTTCGACGCTCATGCCGATTTGCGTCCCGAATACCAGGGCAGTCGTTTCAGCCATGCCTCGGTTATGGCGCGCATCCGCGAAATGACTCCCCATACTCTGCAGATCGGCATCCGCAGCTTGTCGGAGGAAGAGGCACGGCTCATCGATGAACAACGCCTGTCGGTGATTTTCATGCACAACCTGCGCCGCGGCAAAGTTGACCTTGACGCGGCGTTGGCCGAATTACCTGATCCGGTCTTTATAACCTTCGACGTCGATGCCTTTGACTGGAGCGTTATTTCTTCGACGGGAACGCCGGAACCCGGCGGACTGGTTTGGGACGAAGCCATGGCCATGTTGAGCCGCATTTTTGCGACCAAAAAGGTCGTGGGATTCGATGTGGTTGAATTGGCCGTCGAAACGCACGATCGCAATTCTCCTTTTGCTGTCGCCAAGCTCATTTACAGAGTGATCGGCCTTTCGATCGCCGCCGCAGGTCGATAAGCCGCTGCGTAGCGGTTTTCCTTGCTTTTTAGTCGCCAAAGTCATAAACTCAATCGACTATTCAACTATGGAGGTTTCATGAAACGGAGAGAGTTTCTGCGCGCAGCAGCAGGAGCTGCGGTAGCGTTCGGCAGCGTCGGCCTGCGCGCCGGTGAAGGAGCTTTGGCCGGCAAAAAAGTGCTGTTTGTTTGGGGCGGCTGGGAAGGTCACGAACCACAGAAATGCCGCGATATCTTTGTCCCCTGGATGCGCAGCGAGGGCGCCGAGGTATTCGTTTCAGATACGCTCGACAGTTATACGGATAAAGCGCTCATGTCCTCCCTCGATCTCGTCGTACAGATCTATACCATGGGAACCATCACCAATGAGCAGGAAAAGGGGCTGCTGGAAGCGGTAAAAAGCGGCGTCGGTATCGCCGGTTGGCACGGGGGGTTGTGCGACTCGTTCCGTAACAATACCGAATATCAATTTATGACCGGCGGTCAATGGGTGGCGCATCCCGGCGGGGTTATCGATTACGACGTTGAAATCGTTGACTATCAAGATCCGGTAACCGCCGGATTAAATAATTTCCATATGAAGAGTGAACAGTATTATATGCACGTCGATCCCAACGTCAAGGTGCTGGCGATCACCACGTTTTCCGGCAAGTACGCGCCGTGGATTGACGGCTGCGTCATGCCGGTGGTTTGGAAAAAGTACTACGGCGAGGGTCGGGTCTTTTACAGTTCGCTCGGTCATGTGGCGGCCGATTTCGATGTACCTGAAGCTCTGACAATAATGAAGCGCGGCATCCTATGGGCGGCACAGAGTCGCGGCGGCGCCAAAGAAGCGTGGAAGCAGCCTGTCTATCGTCCCAAATCCTGATTGGGGCATAGTCAGCGGGTGTAAAGACGGAACAGTCTGCCTTCGCCGGCTTTGAAAATCAGTTCGGCGAAGCGCTCCTGATCATCGGAGCGGAAACGTATTCGATAAGGCTCAACAAAGTCTTTTGCAATTTCCTCCATGCCGGGGCAATGATCGGCAAAAAAGACCCGACAACGGACGCCGTAACGGTAGTTGGTATTGACGAGCATAAGCAAAGTCTCGTTTTCCGGCGAACGAAAGAATCCTAAAAGCATGCCCGGTGCGTCGATTTTTTTGATCAACTGCAATGGCGGAAGGGGCTCGACGTCCGGCATAATGCTGCTTCCGTAAACGGCGATAGATTTACAGTGCAAAAGGAGCTTTGCCCAACGCCCGATCTCCTGATTGACGACGACACAGTATGAAAAAGAGTTGGAGAGGCGGCCGTCCGAATCGACAAGGGTGGCGGTTCGGGATGAGGAAGGAGACGAACGGAACGCGTAATAGATGACTCCCTGGGCGCCGAAGGCCAAGCCGCTGTAGACCTGCATGCGGATGTAGGCAAGAGGAGTCATTGGAGGGCGGCCGATCGGCTCCAAAAGCACGAACGCCCAGAAAGGGCGTTCATATTGTTGCGCCGCCCGACGCAACGCCGCCAGATTGGCAAAATACTCTTCGCGCAACTGTCCGGCCAATATTCCCGGGTTATCGGCGATCAGATGTTTGATTTTTAATTTGCGGAGCAAATCGGCGAGATAGGTGTCATAGCTGCGTCGTTCTGCTTCATCACGAAAGCGCAAACCGCGGGCGATGGTCAGGCATTCTAATCGTGGATATTTACCGTTGAAAAAGTCGGCCAATTCGGCAAAAGAAGGCAGGTCGTTAAGCGTCGGCTGGTTGAACAGTAAAAAGCCGCGAAACGCCCGGAATCGACCATAGAGTTGTGTCAAGCTGTCGATGCGGCGGAAGCTCAAGTCGCTGCCGAAAATGAAACGATCAAGAGCTGCTTCAGAGAGAATGCAATTTATGCCGATCTGCTCCGCTTCGCGAAGCAGCAAGAGATTCCTAGGGCTGTCTTTTTCATTCAAGAAACAGAGATTAAAGCCTCCATTCTTTAAGATTTGCAAATCCTGCAGCGACTGATCCGTTGATTCGCCGTACCATATGGCAATAGGAAAGTCAAAAGGTTCGGCCGCCTCGAGGACGGCAACCAACAGGAAGAAAAGTAAAAAAACCATATTTTCGGCAGCTCCGCTGATGGATTACGGTTAACTTAAAATAGCGTTTTGCTCAGGTAAAGTCAAGCTGATCATCCCTTTTATGCTTGGAAGGCAATTAAGAAAACGTGAGTGAACAGCAGGAACAAGTCATTGAACTCCGAGTTCCCGACGATAAAAGGAAAGAGCGTTTGGACAAATTTTTGGCTCAGCAGCTGTCGTCGGTTACGCGGGCGCAGCTCAAGCGGCTGATTGACGAAAAACGGGTGACCGTCGACGGTGAACCGCGCAAAGCCGGCTATGGGCTAAAGGCCGGGCAGGTCATTGTCGTTCGTTTTCCGGCGCCGCAACCGGCCGATCTCGAAGCCGAAGAGATTCCTCTCGACATCATCTACGAAGACGAGTATCTCATCATCATCGACAAACCCGCCGGATTGGTTGTCCACCCGGCTTACGGCAACATGCGGGGTACGCTCGTCAACGCCCTTTTGTCGCACTGCCGATTTCTCTCGCAGGTCGGCGGAAAAAGCCGGCCGGGTTTGGTTCATCGCCTGGACAAGGATACCTCCGGTGTGATGGTCGTGGCCAAAGACGATGTTACCCACGTTCGTCTGGCAAAACAATTGGCGGCGCACAAGATCGAGCGCGAATACCATGCAGTTGTCTGGGGGCATTTGAAAGAAAAGCGCGGCCGCATTGAAGCACCCTTGGCGCGCCACCCCAAAGAGCGGACGCGCATGCACATCGACCCTAACGGAAAACCGGCGATAACTCACTACCAGGTCTTGGAAGAACTGCCTTTTACCAGCCGCGTCAGGCTGCTTTTGGAGACCGGACGCACTCATCAGATTCGCGTGCATTTGGCTTCTATCGGCCACCCTGTCTTTGGCGACCCCCTGTACGGCGGCCGCGGCAGACAACTTGCCGGTTTAACGGGACCCCAAGCTAAACTTGCGGTAAAGCTTTTTAAACAATTCACCCGCCAAATGCTCCACGCTCGTACCCTCGCCTTCGTTCATCCCCACTTCCAGGAACTTTACGTTTTCGAGTCTCCTTTGCCGCAGGACATGCGGGAATTGCTCCACATTCTAAAGAGCAGTCATGTGTAAAACGACAACAGTGTTGGCAGTTTACACAGAGTAACCCGCCTACAGCATCGATTTTGACAAGATGTTGTTATATGAACATATGAATTAATTCACTATAAAAAAGTGAGTTATGGAAAAAGCAGCACTGATGGGGGTGCTTTACGGCTTGCGGCACGCCTCTTGCCTTAAAGAAAACGTACCGTAAAAGCATATGAGGCATATCATGAGAACGTTGGAGACTCATCGACTGCTGCTCGTTATATGGATGCTCGTCGGCGTCATCCTTTTATTGCTGCTTTTTACACAGAAAGGGTATGCGCGTGAGTTACCTTGTTGGGAAGAGCTGACTACAAAGGAAAAATCAATCGTTCAGCATGCAGAAAAGACCTATCTGCGCGGCCGTGAAGGCGGAGTGCAACGATACTGCGGGGACTTGCAAATTCTTGCCGGTGAAGGGATTGACGGCAGCCTTGAGGTCATTAAGGGCAGACTCGAGCTGGCCGGACGCGTCGAGGGGAACGTGTTGGTCGTCTTTGGCGACATGCATCTGCTCCCAGGCGCCCTCGTTGAGGGCGACGTCATTGCCGTCAACGGCAAGGTCATTCGCGACCCGGAAGCCGCCGTCGAGGGAGATGTAGTCATAACAACGATGCCTTACTCTGCAGATAAAGAGTCCGAGAAAGAGGAAAAAGCTTGGCAAAGAACGAAAGATATTGACGAGGAAGAGGATTTCTTTTGGGCCGATTATAATCGCGTCGACGGCTTGACATTAGGAATCCGCATGCCGCAATCGGAATGGTGGGCGCGTCGGAATCACCATTTTGCCATAATCGGCAAAGTCGGCTATTCTTTTGCCGCCAAGTTTTGGCAGCACCAGATCGGCCTGGAACGCTGGAGCGGCGACGAATTCCGCTTTGCAATGGGCGCCGAATACCATCACTTGACGGATACCGAAGACAGGCATCTCTTGTGCGATTGGGAGAACGCCGCCGCCGCGTTTTTCATCAAGGAAGATTTTCGCGATTACTACCGACGCGAAGGGTTCAGCGCCTGGGTTAGTCAAAATTTTTCATCGGCGATGAGGCTCAAAGCGTTCTACCGCCGCGACGACTTGACGAACATTGACAAAAATACCGATTGGGCTTTGTTCGGCAAACGCAAGGTGTTTCGCGATAATCCTGCGGCGCTTCCTCTCGGGTATCTTGCCGCCAACGGCGTCGATGAGCCGTTGGCGGTCAGAACCGTAGGCGCCGAACTGACGCTCGATACGCGCAACAGCCGCAAATCACCGACGCGCGGTTTTTACCTTCAGGCTTTCGGCGAACGGTCGGGCAAGGATCTCGGCAGTCCGCTCGAATTCGAGCGCTTTATCCTCGATCTTAGACAATATTTGCCGCTGAACTGGGATGAACACATTCTCCTGCACGTTCGAACAGGCTCTGCCTCCGGCTATTTGCCGCCGGTTTACTGGTACGACCTCGGCGGCATCTCGACTTTGCGCGGTTATCGCTTCAAAGAGTTTACAGGCGACCGAATGGTGTCGGGAACGGTGGAATACCACCTCCGCACCGGCGGCCGTTTTTTTCTTGGGCTTGATCTGATTCTCTTTGCCGATGCAGGCAAGGCCTGGTTCGCCGACCCTGAAGCACCGCATGTTCAGCAGGAATGGCCGGGTGTGTCGGAGCAAAAAATGCTGCCGTGGGAGGGGTTTGATGTGCTTTGTTGGGCGCAACTGAAAAGCGACGTCGGCATTGGACTGGCTGACCCCGACGGCGATTTTCGTATCGACTTTGCCCGTCGTCTGGATCGACAGCGGGCAGATTTCATTGTAACCTTTCGCTTGTGTCGAACGTTTTAGGAGCGAAAATTTTATGCAAAGAGGTGCGGGAATGTACAAGCTTTTGTCTATTCTGTTGATTGCCGCCGTTCCCCTTACGGCGGAGATTGTTACCCAAGAGGAGCAGTTTTCGATTTTCGGCGACAACTTGACCTTCGATCTGACGATCGACGGCGGCAAAATTCAAGTGCTGCCGAGCCGAAGCAAAACCGAATGTCGCGTTTCCATGCAGTATCCCAAGGAAAAATGCCGCGTTGATATACGCTATAACGAGAAGCGCGGCCGCATTGCCGTGTTTATCGATTTTAAAAGGTGGAATATGGAAGAGGAAGAAGCCCCAAACGCCATTGTCGAATTGCCGTACGGGCCGGAAATCTCTTTTTCAGCGCACATCAAAGCGGGTAAAACCCAATTTGTGCTCGGAGGCCTCAAGATTGCCGATTTTCAGCTGCGTCATTGGGCCGGCGAAACATTCGTCGATTTTTCCGAACCCAATCTTACTATTATGCGCTTCTTTGACGTTAATGTCAAAGTCGGCGAAATGACCCTACATAATGTCGGCAACGCCCGTTACGAGGAAGGGGAAATCAACAGCGGCATCGGCGAGCTGTTTGTTGATTTCAAGGGCGAATCGGTGGATCGCTGCGTCACACGCATCGACCTGAACATCGGCGAAACTACGATTGTTCTGCCGGAATCGGTGGGGACCAAAATCCGGGTGTCGAAATTTATATCTGAACTGCAGGTCCCCGATTGGCTGATACGTCGGGGTGAATATTACTACTCGGAAGATTATGAGGAAAGCAAACGCCAGCATTATTTGTTACTGTCCAACGGAATCGGCAGCATTAAAATTCTTCGAGAATAAAACTGTGGGAGGAAAGTCATGACGGATGAAACCGGTCAAAGCACGGTGCGCCAAGTCAGCGTGGGCAGCTGGTTCAGCCGCGGCTGGCAGCTTATTGCCAACGAATTGGGCTCTTTTGCCGTATTGGCATTGGTCTATCTAGCGGCTATCGGGGTCGCTTCATCCACTGTGCTTGGGGGCTTTATCGTTTCGGGACCGCTGACGGTGGGATTTTTTATGATTTTATTCGACAAAATGCGGGGCAAGCCGGTCAACATCAGCACCATAGCGCGCGGTTTCGACTATTTTGTAGCCGCCATGCTTTCGGGCATCCTGATCGGTGCTTTTACGACTCTTGGAACGATTTTCTGCATCATTCCCGGACTGATCGTCGCCGGCTGGTACGTGCTGACTCCCGGCTTTATCGCGGAGAAAAAGCTCGATTTCTGGCAGGCGATGGAATCTTCCCGAAAAGCCGTTTCCGGCCTCGGCTTTGAGATGACGCTGTTTGTAATTTTAAGCGGTTTGATCAACCTTGCCGGAGCGCTGCTCTGCCTGGTCGGCTTGTTGGTGACGGTTCCCTTGACTTTTGCAGCCGCAGCCGTCGCCTATGATGATTTGGTAGGTGTCGAAAAATAAAAAAGGCGGATGAGATCATCCGCCTTTCAGCTTATTTTTTTGCTCCTGCACAGCATCCTGAGGTTTTCGGGCAACATCCTTTGGCTTCGGGTGCTTTCGCCTCCTTTGCCTTAAACCCGGCCGCGTTTACCGCCTGCTTGAGCGTCTTTTCGTCGGTTTTGCTGTCGTCATAGGTGACAATCGCGTTGCGCTTTTCCAGCGAAACCTCGGCGTTCTTGACGCCTTCGACCTTTTGCAGAGCAGTCTTGACTTTTTCAACGCAGTTGTTGCAGGTCATGCCGTCAATAGCAATTTCGACTTTTTTCTCGGCCGCAAAAGATAAGGCACCGAGTATAAATATCGTCGAGAGAAAAATATTTAGTAATTTCTTCATGTTTCATCTCCTTTTGGTTTGTTGATCTGTCTATTAAGCTCGGCTTCTTCGGACTCTTGTTTGCTTATAGAGCGATATTATATGGGAAGCTTTTAACTGTTCTCTTTAGCCGGATATTCCCTGCGAGTTTTTTCAATCGAGGGTTTCCTCTTCGTCGATCGGCGGTTTAGGGAAAATGCCTTTTAGAGCATCGGCGACCAAGGCCTTGGTTTGTTCGGGAAAATCGCCCTGCATGATCCAGTTGAGATAATCGGGCTCGTTTTCGATCAGCCATTGCAAAGATTTGCCTCGGTGTTTGCCGAACGCGGCAACTGCCTCACCGTTTTTCCAATAGAACTTGCGGTCCGGCGTCACAAACCGTTGATCTTTGGGAAGGCAGTATTTGTGCAGCGCGTCGACGGCTTTCGGCAAATCGCGGTAACGCTGCAGCTGGGCATCGAGAATGTGGACAGTTGCGCGGACATCGGCAAGGGCATCGTGCGCGTCGACCAGCTCGCGGCCGCAGTAAAAGCGGTAAGCGGCGGCCAGGTTGCGCGGTTCCTGTTTGTGAAAGATCACCTGGGCGTCGATCACCCGCATTTCCTGCATAGGCAATGAAACGCCGCAGCGCTCCAATTCGATCTGCAACAAAGGCAGATCGAACGATATGACGTTAAAACCGGCCAGATCGCAGCCGGTCAGAAATTCGCGGATTTTAGGCGCGAACTCTTTCAACTGCGGTTTACCGGCCACCTTTTCATCCGTGATGTGATGCACGCGCGAGGCTTCCGGCGGGATGGGAATGCCGGGGTTGACGAGCTCCGACCATTCCGTCAAGGAACGGTCGAGGTTGACCTTGACAAAGGCGAATTGTACGATGCGGTCGTTGGCCAGGTCGAGGCCGGTTGTTTCCAGATCGAAAAAGACCAGAGGTCGTTCCAAGCGCAGCTGCTCGAACCGGGGCTGCTGTTCTTCCATCTCGTCAAAAACCAATGCGGCTTGTCGCGCCTTCATTTGTTCATCCTTTTTCTCGCCGCTACATTTTACGCAATTGCAGGTAAATGGGCAAGCGAAATTGCAATTCTGATCGAGCCTCGCATCTTTGGTTTTTGCAAGATATTTTGCCTGATCCTAACTTGTTAACAGGAGCAAAAAAGATTAATCCCCTTGGAAAGAATACATTCATTTCACGATAAAAAGGTCTAACAGCGCTTTCACTAAAAATGATCTCCTCCCCCCCCGTGCTTGTCCATCAAAAATTGCAGAACTATTGGGATATGGAGTTGTCGATCAGTTTTTGGATTTTTTATCTTCCTGCCATAATTCGCTTTGCTGACCGGCGATTACGATTCCTATGGAAAAGCCTTGTTAACGGCGGATGATTATCTTATTTTCCAGCGGCAGAAAAATTGGAGGAAGCTGATTATGCAGGCGGGACTCGGTTCCGGTGAGCAAAGTAAAGGCTATTTGCAGGTCATCAGCGGTGCTTTGAAAGAACTGCGCGAAACGATGCGGGCTTTTGTTCGCGCTCCTCGGGCTTTGTGGGGCATCAACATTCCCTATATCCTGGAAGGGCTGGCTTATTTCGGCATCTTGACCATTTTGGGCAAGTTTTGTTCGGAAAACGTCGCGCTTAGCGATCCTCAAGCAGGATGGGTTTACGGCGGGGTGACTGGCGGCATTACGTTCGCCATGCTCCTGCTTGGCGGTGTCGTCGACCGCATCGGCGTCCGAAAGTCGTTGATTCTGGCGCTGTCGGTAATGGCGATAGGCCGCCTGATCGTTTCTCTATCCGGCACATTACCTTTAGGCCGCGGTATGGGTTCGCCGATGTTCTTTACCATGGTCGCCGGACTTTTGCTCATGGTTGCGGCTTACGGTCTCTATCAACCGGCCGCTTATGCAGGTGTAAGGCGCTATACCGATGAAAAAACCGCCGCCATGGGGTATGCCGTGCTCTATGCGTTGATGAACCTCGGCGCTTTTCTTTCCGGCTATGTTGCCAATTTCAGCCGCACGACCTTTCTTTCCGTTTTTCCGCCGAACGGATTAACCGCCGTTTTTTGGGCATTTACGACCATTACTCTGATTTCAGTTTTAGCCACGGTTTTTATTCTGACGCCCAGAATAGATGCCCGCGCCGTCGCCGAAAAGCAGGGCGAAAAACAGAATAAAACTGAAACGAAAGAAAAACCTGAGGCGAGTAGAATAGACAATCGACTTTTAAAGCTGTTGTCCGGCGCGACGATAATTCTTTTTATCTTCACATTATTCTTTTTTTATAAAGGGGCAAGTCCAATTTTACGTTATTCATTCCTTGGACTGACCCTGCTTTCTCTTGCCGCGGCGATTACCGACTTTCTCCGTCGACGGCCGGAGCATCCTTTTCGCGACGCCCGCTTTATGGCTTTCATCTTTGTGCTTATTCCCGTACAAACCCTCTTTGCCCATAACTGGCTGACGATTCCCTATTACCTCGACCGCGCCTTTCAAGGAACCTGGGTGGGTCGGTATTGGGAGATCTTTGCCAATATCAATCCTGTGATTATTTTTGTCATCACGCCGATCATAGCCGGTCTCACAGCCCACGCCAACGTCTACCGGATGATGATTCTCGGCACCTTTGTGATGGCCGCACCGACTTTTCTGCTTGCCGCAGGGCCGGTTCCGATCCTCTTTCTCGCCTACATTCTGATCATGTCGATCGGCGAGGCAATGTGGCAGCCGCGCTTTCTGCAATGGGTGGCTGAAATTGCGCCACAGGGCAAGACCGGCGCCTATATGGGCATCGGCCAGTTCCCTTGGTTTTTGACCAAGGTGTTGACCTCGCTCTATTCCGGGTATTTCGTTGCCCGTTATATCCCGCCGCCGTCGAGCGGTTTGCCGCAGCAAACCGGTAAACTGTGGCTGTTCTATGGCTTCATCGCCATGATTTCGCCGCTCGTTTTATGGTTGATGAAAGGGTGGATGACGAAGGGGCTGCGGGAAAAGAGCGAGGATTGAACGGTTTTTCTCATTAAACAACTTCTTAAGATGAGACCGCATGGACTTTTGGCAACATTTGCCCGACAAAATTAATCCCGTTTTGTTCCAATAGGGCGGCCTGCAGCTGCGCTGGTACGGGTTGATGTATGAGATCGCGTTTGTTGTGGTTTACGGATTGACGCTTTATCGCTTGAAGCGCGAGCCGCTCCCCTTTGCGCAGAGTACTATTGATGCGTTTTTCGGCTGGGCAATCGCCGGAATACTGATCGGCGGCAGGCTGGGTTATGTGCTGTTCTATGAGCCGATGATGATGATTGAAAACCCTGTGGCCATTTTTTGCCGATCGATTGGAGAAACGGCATGCGGTTCACAGGTCTCAGCGGCATGTCCTTTCATGGCGGGCTGATCGGCGTTGCTTTGGTCTCGCTCTGGTTTTGTCGCCGCCGCTCGATCAATTTTTGGGAGCCGGCCGATCTGATCGTTCCGGCGGTGCCCCTCGGCTATACTTTCGGCCGTCTCGGCAATTTTCTCAACGGTGAATTATACGGTCGACCTTCGACGCTCCCGTGGGGCATGTATTTTCCCGCTGATTCGACAGGTTTGCTGCGCCGGCCTTCCCAGCTTTATGAAGCATTTTTTGAGGGAATCGTTTTATTCGCGCTCTTGCGGCCGCTGCGGCAGCGCCGGTCTCTGCAGCGCTTGTTTTTGCCCCTTTATTTAATTGGATACGGAATGGTTCGTTTTTTCATCGAGTTCGTGCGGCAGCCGGATGCGCATTTGGAAGCGTACTGGGACCTTTAACCATGGGGCAAGTTCTTTGTCTGGCAATGATTCTCGGCGGAGCCGTGCCGGCTGTCAAGCTGCGCCGCGCGACTCCGCCGAATACCTCAATGACTATTTGACTCCCTGCGTGATGCCCGGCCAATCGTCCGTCCGGAACGGCGAAGCCGGCAACCCTTCTCGGTTGTACAAATTGCAGTTCGGATTGTCGGCCCAGCCGTAGCGTACCGCCGCCGGATCAGGCACTTGCGGACTCCAAACCAGGACCGTTTCACCCTCGATTTCAGCCTCCGCCCAGACGAACTTTTTGTCCGTTCCGGCGATCGCAAATCCGGTCAGTTTGGGCCCTTTTGCGACCAAGCCGCTCCCCACGTGATCAAACTTTAGACGAATCTTGTTTCCCTCGAAGGACATGGACTTGTAGATCGGCCCGCTGTAAACAATATCTCTGCCGTAGGCTTTGGCGAGCGCGTTAAGCGCCAGTCGGCGTCCGACTTCCTGCTTGTTCTTCGGGTGGATGTCGAACGCATCGCCGATGTCTATGGCAACCGCCATGCCGGTGTTGGGTAACGACAACGTCATCAGCTGGGCCTCGCGCAGCTCCGCCCAGTCGCTGTCACCCGGTTCCGGCGCTGTCGGTTTAAAGTTGGCGAGCTGAACGAAAAGAAAGGGGAAATCCCCTTGTCCCCATTTTTGCCGCCAGCAATTGATCAGAGTGGGGAAAAGAGTCCGATATTGGTAGGCGCGGGAAGCATTGGATTCGCCCTGATACCAAATGGCGCCGCGCAGAGCATAGGGAATCAAGGGATAAATCATGGCATTGTAGAGAACCGTAGGACGGTTGGGGTTGTCCGGCGGCAACGGCCGCGGCGGCACATCCTTGAGGTTGACTGCGGTCAAGTACTTCCACTCGCCGGCCAGGCTCATATGTTTTCCCTCCGATGAGCTCAGCACCAGCTCCTCCTTGGCACCCCAGAGGCCGCCGCCTCCGCCGGTATCCAGCACCTGCACGGCAATTACGTTTCTGCCGGGTTTAAACAGACCGGCATCGATCTTGTACTCGCGCGGTTTATTGTAGCCGTCCGTTGCGCCCACCTGGACTCCGTTGACATAGGTGATATCCTGATCGTCTATCGCGCCGAGCTTGAGCGTAAAGGTTTCATTCGGCAAAAGATCAGGCAGCGTGACGATCTTGCGGAACCAGACGATGCCGTCGAAATTCGGCAAACCGGCGTTTTCCCACAAGCTCGGCAGCTGCATGGTTTTCCAATTGCCGTCGTCATAACCTGGAGCCTGCCAGGTCGGAGAGCCGGCCAGGGCAATACTGATTTTTTGTTCAACCAGCTTTTGCCATTCCGCCAGCCGTTGTTGGTAACTCGCTCTTACTTCGGCCTCGTTTAACGCCTCGACCTGCAAAGCCTCCACGGCCTGCTTAAAGTCTTCGAGGGTCATCAAAGCGTCGGCAGCTGTCCAGGCTTCGGCAACCGTGCCGCCCCATGAGCTGTGAATGAGGCCGATCGGCACGCCCAATTCCTTGTAAAGGGTGCGGCCGAAAAAATAGGCCGTAGCGGAAAAGTTGCCGACGGTTGTCGGCCTGCATTCCACCCACGGCTGAGCATCGATGTCGTCCTTCGGCTTTAGGCTCATGGCGTGGTTCACCTGAAAGAGCCGAATATGCGGATAATCGGCTTCGGCAATCTCACGCGCATAGTTGAGCACCTCGCCCCAGCCGGCCAACGGCATTTCCATATTCGACTGTCCGGAACAGACCCACACCTCGCCGATCATTACATTGCGGAAAGTCAAGGTGTCCTTACCGATGACCTTTAGTTCATAAGGGCCGCCTGCAGACATCGGCGGCAACTTGACCATCCAAAAGCTGTCGGGCTGGGCGGTCACACCTTGCCTGCGACCGTTTAAAACAACCGTCACTTTGCCGCCGGGAGACGCTTTACCCCAAATCGGCATCTCTTTTTCCTGCTGCAGAACCATGTTGTCCGTGAACAACTTGGGAAGACGAACCTCCTCCGCCGGTCGCGCAAAATAGGAACAGCCGACCAGGCACATCGCACTCGACAAGAGAACCACAATCAATAAACGCATCGCCGCCTCCATTTGCTGTTTTGACGAAAAAATAAGCAATCGATGTTTAGACTGAAAGTAAATTCTTTCCGTTGCCATTTTCGACTTGTGAAAAAGCGATAGAATCCGTTAATTCTCATGTAAATGGAAAACATGACGAACAAAGGTCTGGTGCACGGCGCTGCAGCCTATTTTCTCTGGGGCATTTTTCCGATTTATTGGAAGCTTCTAAAAGCGGCCCATCCATTGGAAATACTCTGCCATCGCATCCTCTGGTCGTTGCTGTTTGTCGCCGTCATCCTGTTGATGCTTAGCCGCCGTGAGTGGCTGACGGTGGCGAAGCAACGTCGTACGCTGCTTCTCTTTGCAGGGTCTTCTCTGCTTTTGGCAATAAATTGGCTGACGTTTATCTATGCCGTCAACAGCGGCTTTATTGTCGAGGCCAGCTTGGGCTACTTTATCAATCCGCTGTTCAATGTGCTTTTGGGGTTCATTTTTCTTCGAGAGCGGCTGCGGCCCGCGCAGACCTCAGCCGTCGGACTTGCCGGCCTCGGTGTGCTTTGGCTGACGATGCGTTACGGGGCTTTCCCTTGGCTGGCGATCACCCTGGCCGTCACGTTCGGCCTCTACGGGTTGTTGCGCAAAATCGCCCCTCTCGGCTCCCTCGAAGGTCTTTGCCTGGAAACGCTCATCCTTGCCGTCCCGGCGCTCATCGGCATTGCCGTTCTTCAGCGCAGCGGCCATGCTCTCTTTCTGCACCGTTTCAGCCCGACGCTGCTGCTCATGTTTGCCGGACCTGTGACTGCAGTGCCGTTGATTCTTTTTTCCTCTTCCGCCCGCCGCATTTCTTTGACTGCTTTGGGGTTGCTGCAGTACATTGCTCCGACATTGCAGTTTCTCGTCGGGGTGTGGATTTATCGCGAGCCTTTCAGTTTGCAGCGATTCATAGGTTTTGCCGTCATCTGGACGGCCCTGGCTTTGTATATGATCGAAAGCTATCGGCATGCCCGCGCTCTCACCCTATCGCCCGCTCCTATAGAATGAAATCAAGCGACTTTTCTTTACAAAATAAAAAGATTAATCGGTTGATTTTGAGGCCTGGTTGTAATATGTTCATTTAAATAACGACAGGGTGAAAAAGATGAAAAAGAGTCTCACGATATTGATTCTTTCAGGTATTTTGCAGGCAGGGGAATGGACGACGTTTACGACTGCCAACAGCGGATTGGCCGGCAACGAGGTTCGCTGCGTGGCCATTGATTCCAAAGGCGTCAAATGGTTCGGCACGGATAAAGGTCTTTCGGCGTTCGACGGCAGCCGATGGATTACCATCCGTTACGAAGCGGGCGCCAAGCAGACATTGGCCGATAATGCGGTCAACGACTTGGCCGTCGAACAAATGGCCGGCGGTTTCGACGAGTTGTGGATCGCCACGGATAACGGCGTCTCCGTGTTCGGTATCGAGTCGCTCGACGCCATAACCAAAGCGACCCCTTATCGAAAAGACAATACCGGCCTCATCGACAACAAAGTGACGGCCGTGGCCGTCGATCCTCTGCGGCGCGAGCGATGGTTCGGCACGCCCTTTGGTGTTTCGCGCTTTAACGGCGTTTCATGGCGCAGCTTTTCGACGGCAACCGTGCCGATCCTCGCCTGGGACGACGTCACCTCCATCGGTATCGATCCTCCCGGCGGCTGGAAATACATCGGCACCAAAAACGGCCGCCGCGAAATGAACGGCGTGGCGCGCCTTCTCACCAGCCCCAATGATGTGGATGCGATCACCTCACCGTCGCCCTACAGCAAAGAGTGGAGCGGTCTGTATTCAACGGACGTCTATGCGGTGTTTGTCGACGTTGACGGTACGCAATGGTACGGCACCGACGTCGGCTTTGCCTACCACGACACCACGGAAACCAAGGCGGGCTGGGATAATTTTACCGTCGATGAAGGCCTGATTCATAATCAGGTGCGGGCGATTACGAAAGAAAAGGGGCAGGTCGTTTGGGTTGGTACGCTCGGCGGGTTGTCGCGGTTCGAATACCAGTTCGGTGAATACGACATCGAAGTGTGGAAATTTACCAATTACACAACCGCCGACGGACTGGCGGACAATCGAGTCTATGACATCGCCATCGATGCTGACGGTTCTCTGTGGATTGCCACGGCCTCCGGTGTGTCGCACTTTACCGGCGCGTCCGCCGTCTCCCAGCCTCAGCCGCAGCGTCCCGCGGCTTTTGGACTCGTCAAAAACTATCCGAATCCTTTTAATCCGGAGACTACCATCGAGTATGCGCTGCCTGCCTCGGGGCGCGTCGAGTTGGCGATCTATGGTGCGGACGGCCGGTTCATTACCGGGCTTGTCAGCATGCGGCAGGCTTCCGGTATCCATCGCGTCACTTGGAACGGCAGAAGCGAGTCCGGCGACGCAGTATCCAGCGGCGTGTATTATGCGCGGCTCTCGTTCGACGGGGAACCGGCATTCGTCGATGTCCTCAAACTGGTTTTGGTGAAATAGCCGCTCTACTCATCAAAAAGCGACACGACATTGCCGCCGGTTCGACGATTTTCCTGCTTGGATTTCGAAGGCTTTGGGCTTTCCGGATAGGGCGGTTTTTGCAGTTGCATCGGAATTTGGTTCATGGTGAACGGCTGCCCGCGCAGCTGATCTTTATCGAGAATCCAGGTCATGCGCTGCATCGGCAACGTAAGGGTGACGAACGTCAAATGATACCACCCTTTTTTGATGTCCGGATCGATCCGTTCGATCTGAGCAAAAAAGGCCGGCTTTTCTTCAATGTGGACGAGAATCACCTCACCGGGTTGAAACATCTTGGCGTAAAGCATACTCTACCGATCCGTTTTGATCGACCGACAAAGTATAACCAAATTCACGGAAATAACCAAATTCTGCGTGAAAAAAGGCTTGCTTATCATGCAGCGGATTGATAAAATGATGCTGCTTTTTCAAAAGCAACCTCAACGGAACTCGCTATGTGCAAAGTAAAGGCAATTTTGATCAACGAAGTCGGTTTGGCTCGCACACTGACGCGCCTGGCGCATGAGATTGTGGAGCGGAATGCGGGGGCAAAGAACCTGGCGATCATCGGTGTGCGTACGCGCGGCGCTACTTTGGCGGAAAGATTGGTCAAGAGGATCGAGGAGATCGAAGGGGTGCGCGTGCCGCTCGGGGCTTTGGATATTACTCTTTACCGCGACGACTTTCGGCGGCGCCTCAAACAGCCTCTGGTGCAGGCGACCGATATTCCCTTCGCTCTCGATGAAATGAATATCGTGCTGGTGGACGACGTACTCTACACCGGCCGCACTTCGCGCGCCGCGTTGGACGCCCTGATGGATCTCGGCAGACCCGCCAGCGTTCAGCTGGCCGTATTGATCGATCGAGGCCATCGAGAGCTGCCCATTCAGCCCGACTATGTCGGTAAAAGAGTGACCACCTCCATCGGCGAAGAAGTCCGCGTGCGTTTGAAAGAAAAAGACGGCGAAGACGCCGTGCTGTTGGTGGAAGCGCCGGAGGAACAATAACCATGGGTTTGTCGAGTCGACATTTGCTCGGCTTGGAAGGGGTTCCGGCTAAAGACATCACGCTTATTTTGGATACGGCCGAAAACCTGAAAAGCATTCTGGATCGGCCTATACCCAAAGTGCCGACGCTAAGGGGTATTACGGTTGTTAATCTCTTTTTCGAAAACTCGACGCGCACCCGTATTTCTTTCGAATTGGCTGAAAAGCGGCTTTCAGCCGATACCATTAATTTTTCCGCCGCCGGCAGCTCGGTGAAAAAGGGCGAGACGCTCAAGGATACGGTGCGCAACATCGAGGCGATGAAAATCGACATGATCGTTGTGCGTCATTCAGCCGCCGGGGTTCCCTATTTTCTCACCCAGTGCACCGACGCGGTCATCATCAATGCCGGCGACGGCAGGCACGAGCATCCGACGCAGGCTCTGCTCGACATGATGACGCTGCGCGAAAAGTGGGGGACGCTGAAAGGCAAAAAGGTGGCGATCATCGGCGACATTCGACACAGCCGAGTCGCGGGCTCGAACATTCGCGGACTAAAAACCATGGGCGCCGAGGTGATGGTCTGTGGTCCCCGAACTTTGATCCCTCCGGGCATTAAAGAGTTCGGCGTTGAGGTCACCTATCGGCTGGATGAAGCCATCGAGTGGGCGGACGCCTTGAACGTTTTACGTATTCAGCTTGAGCGTCAGGAAAAGGGGCTTTTCCCTTCCATACGTGAATATCACAATGAATACGGCATTACACGCGAGCGCATCGCCCGTGCCAAAAAGGAGCTGATCATCATGCATCCCGGCCCGATCAACCGCGGAGTGGAGCTCGATGCCGATGTGGCCGATTCCGAGGCCTCGATCATTCTCGATCAGGTTACCAACGGTGTGGCAGTGCGTATGGCCGTACTCGTACTGCTCAGCGGATTTGATAATTCACAGGAGTCGTTAAGGTGAGTGATAACTTGCTTCGAGCCGACCTGATTCTGCTGCACGGCGGCGAGGTGTTCGATCCGAATGGCGGTGAGCCGATGCGGGCCGACATGGTCATCCGCAACGGCAAAATCGACCAGATCGGCTCGGTCGACCCGCAAAGCTTTAACGGAAAGGTTTACGAAATTTCCGGTTGCTGGATTACGCCGGGTTTATTCGATATGCATGTGCATCTGCGGGAGCCGGGCCGCGAAGATGAAGAGACCATCGAAAGCGGATGTTCCGCTGCAGCGGCCGGCGGCTTTACCGGCATTGCCTGCATGCCGAACACGTCGCCTCCCTGCGATTCGCAGGAGGTCGTCCGATTCATCAAGAAAAAGGCGCAGGATCAGCCGACCGAAGTCTATCCGATTGCCGCATTGACCAAAGGCCGGCAGGGTAAAGAGATCACCGAAATGGCCGATCTCGTCCGCGCCGGCGCTGTGGCTTTTTCGGATGACGGCAGCCCGGTGGCAGACACTTCTGTGATGCGCAACGCCATGGATTATGCCTTTATGTTCGACGTGCCCATCATCGATCATTGCGAGGACCCCTTCTTGGCTCAGGGCGGCCATATGAACGAGGGGCTGATTTCTACACGTCTGGGGCTGCCGGGCATTCCGAACGCCGCCGAAGCCGTGCAGATTGCCCGCGATATCCTGCTTTGCCGACTAACCGGGGCCAAAGTCCACATTGCCCACCTCTCGACCCAAGAAGGCGTCGAACTGGTGCGTCGCGCCAAAGAAGCCGGACTGCCGGTCACGGCCGAAGTGACGCCGCATCACCTGTTTTTCACGGATGCGGATTTGGCGACCTTTGACACCAATCTCAAGATGAATCCGCCGCTGCGCACGTCGGAAGATGTGGCGGCGCTTGAGCAGGGTCTGCGTGAAGGCGTGATCGATGCCTTTGCTTCGGATCATGCGCCGCATTCGCTCGAGGAAAAAGATGTCGAATTTGATGCCGCGCCGTTCGGCATCATCGGCTTGGAAACGATGTTGGGCGTTGTGTTCAAACAGATCGTCGGTCGCGGTGTTTTAACGGCCGCACAGGCGCTGCAAAAAATGATCATCTCGCCGAGAAAGATCCTCGGCCTGCCGATTCCGAAACTAAGCGAGGGTCAACCTGCCGAGCTGACGATTTTTCACCCGACGGCGCTGTGGACCTTTGACAAAACTCTTTCCCGTTCCAGATCGCGCAACACGCCTTATCACGGCATGGAATTCCCGGCAAAGGTGTGGGGGATCATCAACAAGGGAATGGTTTGGACAGCATAACGACTCTAGGACTGTTCCGTTAATTAACCTCCTTGACGAAACCGACGAAGGGAAAAAGTTTCTGCTTTTGTGTTTAACAATTGGGGATTGTTGCGGTTTTTCGGCCAAAATAGAGCTGCAGGCAAGAGAAATTTCTTGATTTTTTGCTTCATTTTCAATACATTGCATGCCTTTTTGAATTAAACCATAATAAGGAGACAGCCTTTGAAAACGTACTCGCCCAAACCGCAGGATGTGCAGCGCAAGTGGTGGGTAGTCGATGCGGAAGGACAGGTCTTGGGACGTTTGGCAAGCAAAATTGCCCACATATTGCGCGGCAAACATAAACCCATTTGGGCGCCGCATGCCGACGTCGGCGATTATGTCATTGTGATCAACGCCGACAAGGTCAAATTGACCGGTCGCAAAGCGCAGAAAAAGGTCTACGTGCATTATTCGGGCTATCCGGGCGGATTGAAAATGAATCCCATCCGCCGAGTAATGAGCCGAAAACCGGAGTTCGTATTGCGCGAAGCGGTGCGGGGCATGTTGCCGGGCAATCGTTTGGGACGCCGAATTTTGAAACACGTCAAGATCTATGCTTCGCCGACCCATCCCCATGAAGCGCAGCAACCCGAAAAATTGGTCCTTTAGCTGAGAGGGAATTAAGGAGCAAAAATGAAAGGAAACTACATTTACGCTACCGGACGACGGAAGGAAGCCGTAGCCCGCGTCTATTTAAAGCCGGGAACCGGCAAGTTTACCGTCAACGGTCGCGAGTTGTCCGAGTATGTCAAGCGCAGCACGCTCAAAATGATCGTTGAGCAGCCGCTGGTTTCGACCGAAATGCTCGGCAAAGTCGACATCAAGGCCTACGCCAAGGGCGGCGGACTGACCGGTCAGGCTGGTGCGCTGCTGTTAGGGATCGCTCGGGCTCTGGTCAAGAGCAACGAAGAATTCAGGCCGATCCTTCGCCGCAAGGGTTTCTTGACGCGCGATCCGCGCATGGTCGAGCGCAAAAAGTACGGACGCGCCGGCGCGCGCAAACGCTTTCAATTCTCCAAACGTTAATACGGAAATACCATTACACACATTCTCCTCTGCACAAGGGGTGCCTTTTCAAAGGACGTATCTTTCGAGGAGAATGGCGGCTTAACCCCAAAGTGAGGAATTTATGGCGGAAATTACCATTCAAGATCTGTTGCTTGCCGGGTGCCATTTCGGCCATTTGACGCGACGGTGGAATCCCAAGATGAAGCCGTACATTTTCATGGAACGAAACGGCATCCACATCATTGACCTGAAAAAGACCCTCGTTCACTTGAAAAAAGCCTGCGAAGCCATGACGCAGATCGTCAGCGACGGCGGTGACGTGCTGTTCGTCGGCACAAAAAAGCAGGCGCGCGACATCATCAAGGTCGAAGCGGAGCGCTGCGGCATGCCCTATGTCTGCGAGCGTTGGCTCGGCGGTACCCTGACCAACTTTGTGACCATCCGTCGCAGCGTCAAGCGATTGAAAAACTTGGAAAAAAAGGCCATCGACGGCACTTATGACAAGTTGACGAAAAAGGAAATTCTTACGATCGAGCGGGAAAAGGAAAAGCTCAACAAGGTTTTGGGCGGCATTCGCGAGATGAACCGCCTGCCGAGCGCAATTTACATTGTCGATGCGAAAAAAGAGGCCATCGCCGTGCGCGAAGCGGCGCGGCTGGGCATCACGATTTTCGGCCTCATTGATACTAATTCGGATCCCGATTTGATCGATTACGTTATACCTTGCAATGACGATGCCTTTAAGGCGATCAATCTGATTACCCATGCTCTTGCCGATGCGGTGATTGCCGGAACGGCTGGACGCGCCTCGCGACCGGTCGTAGAAGAAGAGCCCGAAGAACAACCGGAATTGGCGCTGCGGTTTGACGAAGAAGAATAAGTATCGATCTGGAAAATTCCCGAGAGGAGAAACAAGATTATGGCTGTAACGGCAGCTGACGTACAAAAACTGCGCGAAATGACCGGCGCCGGTATGATGGACTGCAAAAAAGCGCTGACCGAAAGCGGCGGCGATTTCGATAAAGCGGTCGACTATTTGCGCACCAAAGGCCTGCAAACCGTCGACAAAAAAGCGGGTCGAGCAACTGATCAGGGCATTATTCAAGCCTACATTCATCCCGGCAGCCGCCTGGGCGTGCTGGTGGAGATCAATTGCGAGACCGATTTTGTCGCTCGAACGCCGGATTTTCAGAATTTTGCCAAAGATGTTGCCATGCAGATTGCCGCCTCCAAACCGATTGCGGTGCGCCGTGAGGATGTGCCCCAGCATATTGTGGAGCACGAGCTGGAGATCTATCGTGCACAGGCGCGCGAGCAGGGCAAGCCGGAGAACGTCATCGAGCGCATGATCGGCGGCAAGCTCGAAAAGTTTTATCAGGAAAACTGCCTTTTGGAACAGGCATTCGTCAAGAACCCTGATATGACGATTCGAGATTACCTCAACCAAACCATCAGTAAACTCGGCGAAAATATCGTAATTAAACGTTTCGTCCGCTATCAGCTGGGCGAATAATTAAAGACGGAAAAGAGCGAAGGGCATTACACTTCGCTTTTTTTGTATACGCCGAAATATAAGCGAAAGCAGATAAATGGAAGAAAAAAAGCCGATCTTTCGGCGCATTTTGCTCAAGCTCAGCGGTGAAGTGTTGATGGGGGAGGAGCGGAAACTCGCGATCGACCCCGCCACCGTAAACGAGATTTGCGAGGAGATCAGCCAGGTTGCCCATTTAGGCGTGCAGATTGCTATTGTCATCGGCGGCGGAAATATTTTCCGCGGCCTCTCCGCCAGCGCGCGGGGGATGGATCGCGTGACGGCCGACTATATGGGCATGCTGGGAACGGTGATCAACTCGCTGGCGCTGCAGGACTTTCTCGAACGGTACGACCTGCAGACGCGCGTCATGACTGCCATCAAAATGGAGGAGCTCGCCGAGCCTTTTATTCGTCGGCGCGCGGTCAGGCATCTGGAAAACGGGAGGGTGGTCATTTTCGGAGCGGGCACCGGCAATCCCTATTTTACCACCGACACGGCGGCAACTCTGCGCGCCGTGGAAGTGCAGGCCGACGCCATTCTCAAGGCGACCAAAGTGGACGGCGTCTATGACAGCGATCCGGTACAAAATCCGAGTGCGGTAAAATTTGACCGGTTGACCTATTATGAAGTTTTTCGCCGTCAGCTTAAGGTGATGGACACTACCGCGGTAACGCTCTGTATGGAAAACAAACTGCCGATTGTCGTTTTTAAACTGCGTGAAAAAGGCAACTTGAAAAAGGTCGTTTTGGGTGAGAACATTGGCACGTTTATAGGTGGTGAGTAAAATGATCGACAGTACCAAAAAAGACGCCAAAGAACGGATGGAAAAAGCGCTCGAGACGGTGCGCAGCGATTTTGCCAAACTGCGGACCGGAAAGGCGACACCGGCTTTGTTGGACGGTATCCGCATCGACTATTACGGCACCCCTACGCCGTTGAAGCAGGTCGCCAATATCAGCGCACCGGAGCCGCGGCTTCTTGTGGTCCAGCCGTGGGAACGCAATATGCTGGCCGAGATCGAGCGGGCGATCATCAAATCGGATTTGGGGTTCAATCCGACCAATGACGGAATCGTCATCCGCATTCCCATCCCTCAGCTTAGTGAGGAACGGCGAAAAGAGTTGGTCAAGATCGCCAAAAAGAATGCCGAAGAGGGCAGGGTCGCCGTACGCAATATTCGACGCGACGTCAACGAGCGCCTGAAAAAGGCCGAAAAAGCGGGTGAAATCAGCGAGGACGAATCCCGCAACGCTCAGGAAGACATCCAAAAGCTGACCGACGAATATATCAAAAAAATCGACGACCTTTTGGCGTCCAAAGAAAAAGAGATCATGGGGCAGTAAGAAAGGCCCTCGTGATTTAAATGATCCTTGCGTCGGAGGCGGTCCAGAGCGGTAGAGCAGACCGCCTCATTAAAGCGGCCCGGATTCGGATGTCTTTGCCTCCTTTAATCGATCGGAGCCGTCAGTGAACTGCGCGGTTTACGATGCCTTTGCCCCGTTTTATGACCTGGAATACGGTCACAAGGATAACGATCTTGCCTTTTACCTCGACGCCGCTGCGCGATACGGCGATCCGGTCTTGGAAATCGGGGTCGGCACCGGGCGCGTCGCTATAGCGCTGGCAAAAGCCGGATACCGCGTCACCGGAATCGACAACTCGCCCGAGATGTTGGCCCGCGCGCAACAAAAAGCTGCCGAACTTCCTCAGGAAGCGGCTTCCAGGTTGACTCTGGTTTCCGCGGATATGCGCAATTTCGCCCTTGAACAAACCTTCCCTTTGGCCATTATTCCTTTTCGTGCTTTCCTCCATAACTTGACCGTCAAAGACCAGCTCGCCACGCTGCGGGCGATTCGCCGGCAGCTGAAGCCGAAAGGCGTTCTGGCCATGGACCTGTTCGTTCCTCTTTACTCGGTTATCTCCGGCCGGAATTGGCGGGAACGGATCGAGCCCGAAGAATTGGCCGATCCTGCGCAAAACTTGACGATCGATATCAAAGTTCGGCATCGGCCGGAAAAACAACTGCTCATCATTCGTAACCGCTATCATTCCAAGATTACAGGTGAAACCAAAACGGCGGTGATGCAGTATCGATATGTGTTCCGCTTTGAAATGGCAAGTCTGCTGCGTGAGTGCGGATACAGACAAATTCGCGTATTCGGCGAATTTGACGGAAGGCCGTACAACTATTCCAGCGGCATTATGATTTTTGTTGCCGTCAAGGGCTGATTTTTCCGGAAAACCAACGATCGGGTAGGAGAATGGAGCTTGGAAAAATTCGTTTTATTCGCAATCCCAAATCGGGCATAGTCCGAACGCAAAACTTGATCCGCAAGACGATTGAATGGTCGTTTCGCGATTACGATTATGAGTTTATCGAGACGCGCTATCCCGGTCATGCGCACGAACTGGCCGCGGAAGCGGCAGCTTTGGGTTACCATGCGGTCGTCGCCATCGGCGGTGACGGTACGACGAACGAAATCGGCTCCGCACTTCTGCACAAGGATACGGCGTTGGGCGTCATTCCGTTGGGTTCCGGGAACGGGCTGGCGCGCGGCCTCAAAATTCCGCTGTCCCCTCTCAGAGCGATCAAGCTTTTAAAGACTGGGCGTATTGTGACGATCGATGCGGGACGAGTGGAAGACAATGTTTTCTTTATCGGCACCGGCATGGGATTCGACGCAGCCATCGGCAAGGCGTTTAACGAACGTCATGTGCGCGGCCTGCTGCCTTATTTCACGGTCGGCATTCGTGAGTATTTTTCCTACAAGCCCGAAGTCTATGTGCTCAAATTCGACGGCAAGCAGATTGCCGCTTCGGCGCTGTTCGTCACCGTTGCGAATCTGAAGGGTTGGGGAGGCGGTGCCATCATTTCCCCTAATGCTCAATACGACGACGGCCTGTTCGATGTATGCATTCTGCACAAGGCGCCTACCTGGTATATAGTGGTGAACTTGTACAAGCTTTTTACCGGCGGTGTCGTGAAACTGCGGCGCTATAGTCGATTTCAGACCTCTGCATTGGAAATCTTGCGCGAAAGACCAGGGCCCTATCATTTCGACGGCGAAGTTCGCGAGGGAGGCACCGAACTGCATGTCTCCATGATTCCTAAAGCGCTGAAAGTCATTGTGCCTGATGAAAAAAATGAAACAAATCGCCACCTCGAAAAGTCCATAAGGCGGTTGTTTACAGCGGAGTAAAAGGGATGTATCTTTTACGCAAGATTGGAGTTGCTCTTTTAGTGCTTCTCATTTCGACGGGTATTTTTTTCCTGCTGGTGAAAGAGAAAGATGTCAAACAGGACATCCTGAGGACTGCGCTCGAGCTGTTCGGAAACGATCTATTAGCCATGATTCCGGACGGGCCGCAGAAGCAGGCGGTACAGGCAAAGCTGTACGCTTTTATTGATCAAGCGCAGAAAAATCAAATCCCTGAAGAGCAAATTCGTCAGACCATTGCTGTCGGGCTGAATCTGCGGCTGAACGCCCGTCATCTTTCCGCTGAAGAGTTGGAAGAGTTGTTTGCTCTACCACCGGAGACAAGGGTTTCTCTCCCGCCGCCGCGCGAAGTCGATCGAGACAGGTTGGCTAAAGAAATCAATCGCCTTGTGGAAGTCAGTCGCGATTGGGAAAAATTCGCGTCGAGCAGTTCGCATGACAGCCTCCTCCGTCGCACACGGCCTTTTTTTGCAGCCGACAGCGGATTTAAGGTGATTTTGCCTGCCGAGGTGATGGAAATGAGAGCTCGCGGCGTTCCCCCGCCGCACTGGCAGGAACGGATTCGCCGCCTGCAGCGGGAAAAGATGGTCATTCTCTACGATTCGCGGCGCTTACCGCCCTTCCCAAGGCCTAATCATTATTCTCACGACGGTTTTGCTGAATTCCAACGAAAACTCGAACGGCTAAAGAGAGATGATTCAGCCGCCGTTGCCTTTTTTTCAAATCCGGATTCCGTAAAGTCGTTGATCCAAAAGCTGCAGTTGGAAAACCGTTCGGCAATCAACCCCTAAAGACGTGCAGCCAATACGACCGAACAGCGGGCGGTCAACATAGAACCGTTGCTGCGAGCTTCCAGCAAAATGACATAGATTCCCATTCGACAGACTCGACCTTCCTCATCACGTCCGTCCCAAAAGACCGTGCGTTCGGTGCCGCTCAGCTCGTAATTCAGGAGGCGCCGTACCAATCTTCCGCGAATATCGAAAATCTTTAAATTAACCTGAGCAATGGCGATCGGCAGGGAATAGGAGATTGCCGTCAGCTCGTCGATGCCGTCGCCGTCGGGAGAAAAAGGGTTTGGCGCGGCGGCGAGCCGGGCGTTCGGCGAAAGCTCCTGGACTGCGACGCTGTTGCGGCGGCCCATGGTGTGGCCGTCGGGGTCGACGCAGGTCGTCCAATTGCTGCGCTCGGCAGCAGAAACGTCGGGGTGAACTCGCTCCAAGCTGCGGCCGCGGGCCCCTCCCCATGCGGCTGAATAGATAACCTGTTCATGCAGCCGACCCGAAGGGTCGAATAGATGAAGCGTATCGGCTGTGTTGGATAAGGAGGGAAATCTACGAAGGACGACAAACGGTACACCGGCAGGAGGTGCGACGCTCGAGTCTTTGGCAATAATGCAATATATGCCGGCGGAAAGCACCAAGGTCTCTTTCGTGAGCTGTATTTTTTTCGTCGTATCGCCGTCGGCCAACGACCATCCTCTGAGATCGAGCGGCGTTTCACCGCGGTGATAAAGTTCGATCCACTCTCCCTTTCCGGCCTCCGGATTGTACATGATCTCATTAATGATAATTTGGTTGACCGCCGGGCTGACATAGAAAGTTACGCTGCAGGTGTCGTTTTTCGGGTTTTCGTCTTTTGGACCACCACATGCAAACCGGAAGGTGAGTAAACCCGATGATTCAGCGCGCCACAAGAACTCGATGGTCAGCGTATCTCCGGCGGCGAGATAAGCCGGCAAGCTCTGCTGCAGACAGATTCCTTCTTTTGACACCAAGACTGCATAAGCGCTGTCGATCGGCAGCAGGCCGCAATTGACGACCGCGAGGCAAAACGTCAATAGATCGCCCTCAATGGGCCGATTCGGCGTCACGCGTACAGGTTCGAGCGCGGCCAGGTCATAATCGCGCGGCGAGAGGCTGTTGCGCCGACCCGCGGTGTGGCCGAGAGAATCGAGGCAGCTGCCCCAATTCTTCGTCTCGGTCGACGGCCTTCGGCTGTCGACTCGCTCCAAGGAGACGCCCTTTGCTCCTCCCATTGCGGACACATAGGAGACGGCATCGATCGGCCGATTTCGACTGTCGCGTAAATAGAGATCGTCGCCTGAGTTGTTGAGTTCCGGAAGAGACATGAGGATGAGAACTGCCGTCGTGTCGAATTCGGAAGGCGTTCCACCCAGCACGGCATAAGACTCAGGTGCAAGAAGGAAATCATTTTGGGTAATGACGACCGCCTTTTTGCGGTCGGCGATCGTCCATCCGTTCAAATTCACGGCCGAACAACCGGCATTGTACAACTCGATCCACTCCTCGGATCGTTCATCGGTAAGGTACATGATCTCGTTAATAACCACCTGCGGCGCCGCAGAGGACTCGACGTGAATGATGACCTCGACTCGGTTATTGGCGAAATTCTCATCCCCTGCCGCCGTCGCTTCGATCGTAAGCGTATGATCTCCTTCATAAAGCGGCGCGAGATGGACATGGACATGCATCGAGTCGCCGGTCGATAAACGGAGGGGCAGGCTTTTTGACCAGAGAATGGAGAGGTACGCTTGGCGATTTCTTATCTGCAGCGAGCATGAATCGATCGGCATTCTGCCTCTATTCGTCAGCATGATATCCAGGGACAGCGAATCCTCCGGCGTAGGAAATTGAGGAGAAATCGTTACCTTTTGCACTTCGAGATCAAAGGTAAGCTTGGAGACAGAGTTGGGTGCCCCCGGCGTTCCGCCTTTTTTGCGGGAATTCTGCCAATTTTCCGGTGTATTGCTGCCGATGAGGTCGATTTTTTCTTCCGAGTAGCCGTCGGGGTTGTCGGGTGTGTACTCATAGGCGGACTCTTCACCGTTCGGACTTTGCAGGCTGACGCGCTCCCCCTTTGTGTTGTTCAATCCATAGGCGCCGAACTGGGATGCGTCGATGGTCAACAGTAGGGCATCGCCTGGAATGAGTGCGTCGTAAGCTCTGCTGTCAGTGAAATATTTCGGCGCTAACAGCAGGGCAAACTTTTTCGGTTGCAGGATCGTTCCGCTCTGATGGGCAAGAATGCGATTGGCTTTGCTGCCGTCGCTGATCGACCAGCCGCTGAGGTCGACTGCTTGATCCCCACAGTTGTAAAGCTCGATAAACTCGTCGGTTCTCTCGTTGCCTTCAGGATTGAACATGATCTCCGAGAGAACGACCTGTCCGTACAAAAGAGCCGGCAAAAGAAGCACAAAAAGAGCCGTCTTTTTCATTTTCCCCCCATATGTGATTAAAAAGTGATACTAAGCGGTTTGCGTCTCAGTTGCTTGGCGGAGCAAATCCTGAACGGTAAGCGATGAGAAGCTCTTATCGATCAGGTTCTCAAACTTTTTCTGAATAGCGGCGACGGTTTGATGGTAAAGCGTCTGCTCTTCAGCTGACATCTCTTCCCCTTGCGCCCGTAGTCCCTTGAGCAGATCGTTAATGCGAATGTGCTGCGGACAGCGGGCGAGCGTATAGCGTGAATTTAACGACGGCGATGGAATTTCGTAGATAAGCCGCAATTTGAGAAGCGTATCAAGAATTTTTATCGCCAGGCGTTCCGGAATGTGAAAACGCGTGCAGATATCGTTGCGGTCGGCCGCTTCTTCGCCGCGATAGAGGCGCTCGGCGATATAGAGCAGAACCTGCAGCGCGAGCCGCTCTCTGAGCGCATAACAATATTTAATTTTTTTGATTTCCGAATGGACGCGAGCCTCGTTTTGATGCACATAAGAGATTTCGGCGCCGAGCAATACGACAATCCAACCGATATAGAGCCAGGCGAGAAAGAGCATGAATCCTGCCAATCCGGTAAAAAGTGCCGCACGAATGCCGGTATAATAGGCCTGGATGAGGAAACGGGTAAAGTAAAAGTTGGAGGCCTGCCAAAGGACGGCGGCGTAAAAGGCGCCTATGACGGCCGATTTGAAATGGACTGCGGTGTTTGGAATAAACAGGTAAAGAAAGGAAAAGATCAGCCAGACGACAAAGAACGGCGTTGCTTTGTTCAAAAGCCATTCAAGACCGGGAAAGTGGCGAATCAGCGACAGAATCGGAATCGTTTGAATGGCGGCATTGAAAGCGGGGAGACCGATCAACAGAACGGGAATGAAAAAAAGAGCAACCAAATAGTCGGCAAATTTACGAAACAGCGGCCGGTCATGAGTGATCCGCCAAATATCGTTAAAGGCCCGCTCGATATTGGTCACGATTGAAAGAAAGGAGAAGAGCAGGAAGGTCATGCCTGCCGTACCGAAGGCGCTAAGATTGGTTTTGTCCAACTCGGTGATCATTTGGCGAATCATTTCCTGCGATCTTGCACCGAAAGGTTCAGCCCATTTGAGCAGCGCCGGTTCCAGTCGAAGGTGAAAGCCGAAACCTTTAAAGAGCGAAAAGGCGACGGCGATCAGCGGGGCAATGCCCAATAGGGTGGAATAGACAAGCGCCGAAGCTCGAATTGGAGATCGATCGTGCAGAAAAGAGTGAAAAACCAGATAAATTAGTTTGATTTCTTCATAGACGGCCGCCCGCAGCCTGGAGATGTGGCTGAAATCCTTTTGCCAAAGATCATATTGGATGAACTTGGCGAATGAATTGAACAGATTTTGTGTCTTTTGAACAGGATCGAACAAGGCCGGGCCTTCCATATTTTAAAACCATGTAAAGATAGAAACAAATATGTAAAAGAGAATAAAAATATTTTTCAGTTCGCTTGCCGGATTTGGACATTCTTGGACAATAGTTCCCATTAGAGAAAAAATTTGTATTTTTCTACTATTCTTAGTAAGTTTATTCCAAATCAGCCGTGTGATGCAATGGACCTAAAGATCAAAGACATCGTCAAGCTTTTAAACGTTTCAGAAAAAACGGTCTATCGATGGATACAGGAAAAGAAAATTCCCTGCTATCGTATTAACCATCAATATCGTTTCAGCCGTTCTGAAATCAATGAATGGATTTTAAGTAAAAAAATTGAACTTTCGCCCCGTCTTTATGAACTGGCTATAGCCGGTCGTAAAACGAGATTTACCGATTTATTGCTGAAAGGCGATATCTATTATAACATACCAGGCAATAACCCGCACGATGTTTTGTACTATGCGGTTTCACAAATTAATACGCCCGAAGGTCTTTCCAAAGAAGAAATCGCCAATGCGGTCGTGAATCGAGAAAGAATGATGACCACCGCCATCGGCCGCGGAATTGCCATCCCGCATCCTCGTCATCCGATTCTTTCGAATGAAGATGACGACCGGGTTGCGATCTGTTTTTTGCAAAAGCCTATCGATTTCGGCGCCTTGGACGGCCGGCCGGTACATACGCTTTTTATTGTGCTTGTCACTTTGCCCAAGCGCCATTTGGAGATCCTATCCAAGATATCCTATTTATGCAGCATGGATGAGTTTGTGAGACTCTTGGAAAATCGTGCGTCGAAAAATGAAATCATCTCTTTTGTTCAGCGACGCGAAGAGGAATGGCTTAACAAGATCCCGACGGCGATATGACCACCTTCATCATCGGTGCAGTTCTCAATTTTATTTCCGGTTTTTGGACCTACCTCCTGCCTAAACGACTTAAAGGCATTGCAGGCTTTATTTTTCTGCTCGGCGGATCATTGCTTGTTTTATTTTCTTCAGTTCATGTCCTTTTGAACGGTTCTGAGCTTTCCGCTGGTTATCAGTGGTCCGAATTGATCGGTCCCGTCTTTTTTCGCATCGACTCGGTTGCAGCGCTTTTCCTTGTACTCATTACCCTGGGGGGACTGGCCGCGTCGTTTTATTCCATATCATATATGGAAATGTATCAAAATGAAGAGCGGGCCTCCCTTTCAGGTTATTATGCATTGCTGGGGATATTGATCTCGGCTATGCAGGCTGTCGTTGTCGTTCAAAACGGCCTGGTTTTTCTCGTAGTTTGGGAAATTATGTCCCTGGCTTCATTTTTCCTGGTGAATTTCGAGCACTGGAACTCTCAAGTACGATCGGCGGCTGTCTATTATTTGGTTGCCATGCAGGTCGGCGCTGCTCTGTTGCTGACGGCATTTGCCTGGTCCTATGCCCTTACCGGGAGTTGGGATTTTGCCGGCTTTAAGACCATCTCAGATTCGCGTGCCCAGGTGCTCTTCCTGCTTTTTTTCATCGGTTTCGCATTTAAAGCAGGTTTTGTACCGTTTCATACTTGGCTCCCCTCCGCGCATCCTGCGGCGCCGAGCGGCGTCTCTGCGCTGATGTCCGGCGTGATGATCAAGACAGGTATATACGGGATCCTTCGGACCTATTTGATTTTCGGCGTTCCGTCAAAGAGTACCGCTTTCTTTGTTATCCTCATCAGTCTTATCTCCGGACTGTACGGCGTTCTTCATGCCACCGCACAGCACGATCTTAAAAAGCTGCTTGCTTTCCATAGTATCGAAAACATCGGCATTATCGGCTTGGGCATAGGATTCGGCATGCTTGGTCAAGCAACCGGACTGCAGACGGCTGCCGCAGCCTGTTTTCTCGGCGCTTTGCTGCATACTTTTAATCACTTTACCTTTAAAAGCCTGCTGTTTTTCGCTGCCGGGTCGGTTTATACAAAAACTCATACCCGCAATATTGAACAAATGGGCGGGCTGATCCACAGGATGCCCTTGACCGGCATCCTGTTTTTGATCGGTGCCCTTGCCATCAGCGGATTACCGCTTTTCAGCGGCTTTATCAGCGAATTTTCCATCTATTTCGGCATGATCAATCATTTTTCAAATGCGGCGGTTGCGCAGATCGTCCTGAGCATTGCCGGAATAGCCGGTCTTGCGCTCATCGGCGCCATAGCGGCTCTGTGTTTCAGCAAAGCATTCGGCATAACGTTCCTCGGCATCAGCCGCAATCCTGCTCATGAACCTGTTGATGAAGCGGTGGGCTCTATGAAAATTCCCATGCTGTTTTTGGCTGCAATCATCGTTTTTATCGGACTCGCCGCTCCGCTCGCCCTGCCGGTCTTTAAATACCCTCTCGGGCAAATGACGCCTCTGTCAACGGACGTATGGCAGAATTTGCTCGAGACCTTCGGGATATTGAGCCGAGGTCTTTTGTTGTTCGCCCTTTTCATTCTGATAATTGCTGCATTGCGCAGCCTGCTGTTAAAAGGCAAAATCGCGCGATACAAAACATGGGACTGCGGTTGGCAGGGCAC